>JBOHUP010000287.1:0-12222 GCA_050734615.1 Candidatus Dormibacteraceae bacterium
CGTCAACACCGAGCTCACCACCGTCCTGCGCGGGCCGAGCGGAGCCGGGACCCGACTCTGCATCGAGCTCGCGGAACTGATGGCCGGCGCCGAGCGTTAACCCAGGTGACGATGCTCGAAACCATCAACTCGCCGGCGGACCTTCGAGCCCTCGATCAGCCGCACCTGGACGCTCTCGCGAATGAGGTTCGCGCCTTCCTGGTCGAACAGACCTCGAGGACAGGAGGCCACCTGTCGCCGAACCTCGGGGTGGTCGAGCTCACTTTCGCCCTGCACCGCGTCTTCGACAGCCCTAAAGACGCGATCGTGTGGGATACGGGTCATCAGGCGTACGTCCACAAGCTCGTCACCGGACGTGCCAAGGACTTCACGTCACTGCGCCAGGGCGGCGGCCTTTCTGGTTACCCCTCGCGCCGCGAATCCAGGCACGACCTCGTCGAGAACAGCCATGCGTCGACCTCCCTGAGCTACGCGCTCGGCATCGCCGAGGCAAGGCTTCGCAAGAAGATCGACGGCTTCGTGATCGCGGTCATCGGCGACGGCGCGCTGACCGGCGGGATGGCCTACGAGGCCCTCAACCAGATCGCGCACCTGCAGCCGCCGAACCTGATCATCGTCATCAACGACAACGGGCGCTCGTACGCGCCGACGGTCGGCGGCCTCGCCCGCCATCTTTCGCAGCTCCGGGTCGACCCTCGCTATGAGCGGCTCAAGGACGATATCTCGCGCTTGCTGCGCGACCTACCCCTTGTCGGGTCGACCGCCGACCAGGCGGCTTACCGCGTGAAGGAAGGTCTCAAGCAGCTGCTGCAGCCGTCCACCATCTTCGAGAGCCTGGGCATCAAGTACGCAGGGCTGGTCGACGGCCACGACGAGCCCGCCCTCGAAGAGGTCCTCTCACGCGCCAAACGACTGCGTGAGCCCGTGGTCGTCCACGTGGTCACCGAGAAGGGCCACGGGTATTCACCGGCGGTCGAAGATGAGGTGGACAAGCTGCATGGCGTGCCGGCCTTCGATCCTTTGACCGGAAGGCCTCGATCCACCGAGCTCAAATACACGGACGTGTTCGGCGAAGCCCTCATGACCGCCGCCGCGAGGCGCCCCGAGGTCTGCGCCATAACAGCGGCGATGGCATCGTCGACCGGATTGCTGAACTTCGGTAAGGAGTTCCCCGACCGATTCTTCGACGTCGGAATCTGCGAGCAGCATGCGGTGACGTTTGCGGCCGGGCTCGCGATGGCCGGTATGCATCCGGTGGTCTGCATCTACTCGACGTTCCTCGCCCGCGCGTTCGACCAGACGATCATGGACGTCGCCCTGCACAACCTGCCGGTGGTCTTCGTGATCGACCGCGCCGGAGTGACCGGACCGGACGGCCCTTCGCATCACGGGATCTTCGATCTCTCCTATCTCCGCCTCATCCCGAATCTCAAGATCGCGGCGCCGGCCGATGCGACCGAGCTGTGCGCGCTGCTGGAGACCGCCCTCGCCGCCGACGGCCCCATTGCTATCCGCTTCCCGAGCGGGCCGGCCCCCGCGACGCCCGAGCTTCCCGTCGAGCCGCTCTCGATCGGGCGGTGGGAAGAGCTGCGGAAGGGCTCGGATGCTGTGATCTTTGCGGTCGGGCGCATGGTGGTGATCGCGCGCGAGGCTGCCGAGAGGCTCGAGCTGCAGGGCGTCTCCTGCGCCGTGGTCAACGCGCGGTGGGTCAAACCGATGGACCCGCGCATCGTCGACTGGGCGCGCAGCCACCGCATCGTGGTGACGGCGGAGGACAACGTCGGTGCGGGAGGGTTTGGCGGCGCCGTGCTCGAAACTCTTGCGCCGCACGGGCTGGCCGGTCGAGTCCGCACCATCGCATTGCCGGACGAGTTCCTGCCACAGGGCAAGGGCTCGGACATCTTGAGAGACAAAGGCATGGACGCCGCGGGCATCGCGAAGACCGTTTACGAGGCGGTCAAAGGACAGATCCCGGCCTAGAAGGACTGCGTCTCATAGCTTCTTGCGACCGGCGAACCCCTCGCCGATGTGGTGCCAGTGCTCGACGCGCTCCTCGCCAAGCTTCCAGCACAGCTCGACCAGCTCTCCGTCGCGATAGGAAGGAAAATCGATCAGCCCTTCCAGCGGGCCTTTCAGCTGAATGCCGAGGCCGTTGAGGCTGGCCACCGCTTTGAGCAGCTCCAGCTCCGCACCGCTCACTGCATCGCGGGCCTGTTGGTGCCGGTCGCGGTCGTCGGCGCTGGCGGTGGTTCGTTTCGAGTCGTACTCCGCGATTCGCGCCTGGTCCTCGAGCTCCGGGAGCATGGTCGAAAGCTCAGCGATCTGGGCCACGATTCGCCGCACGCGCGGCAGCTCTTTGTTCGCCTCGTCAACCGTGTAGGTGCGGAGCCTCTGCACGGGCTCAACGATAGCCGCATCGCCCGCACGAGCGCCCATGGCAGGCGCCAGACTTCGTGGCGTGGAAATCTCCGCCATGACGAGGCTTCTCGCGGACGCCCGGGTGGGACATCTGGCCACCACACGACCCGACGGAAAGCCTCATCTCGTGCCGGTCTGCTTCGTTCTCGACGGCGGCGTGATGTATTTCGCAGTTGACGCCAAGCCCAAGCGCACGGCCGACCTCCGGCGGCTGCGCAACATCGCCGCCAACCCGTCTGTGTCGGTGCTCGTCGACCATTACGAGGAGGACTGGGCCCGGCTCTGGTGGGTACGCGTGGACGGCCGAGCGCGGACCGTCGACGACGCCATCGAATCGGAACGCGCCCTCAACCTGCTGGGCGATCGCTACCCGCAGTATCTGCGCGCCAGGCCGCCCGGGCCGGTGGTCGCCATCACGATCGAGCGCATGTCCGGCTGGGCGGGCTCGTGACCTCACGTCTCGACGAGCTCAGGCTGCGCCTGCCGCACGCGATAGCTGAGAGGTCGGGCCGGCAGGTCGACTGCTGCGAGAGGGTAGGGACCGAATGAGCGACCGCCGATCACGGCGGTCCAGCTGACGTCGTATCGAATCGACGCCGCGATCTCGTAGCCCGCCTCGCTGTGCGCTTGATATGTGTGCGTCACGGGCGAAGCCAGCGGATACGGACGCCCGAATCCGGACAGGCCGTAGAATCGCGTCGCGGTTCCGTCTCCGAAGGTCCAATCGGCCTCGACCGGGCTCGCGGTCAGCGCGTATTCGACACCGCTGTACAGCACCGCCTGCGCCATCGCGATGGGAGCTGGCGCCAGCCACAACCACGTGTCAAGGCCGACGAGGCCGGGTGCCTCGGGATTGGCGATGACCACCGAGTGACCTGCATGCCAGGACGGCATCGGCGGCGGCGAAAGAGCGCCGGCACACAGAGCCTGTTCCGCGGTCGAATTCTCCAGCTGGTCGACTGCTACCACGTGCACGCAGGCTGTCTCGCCCGGGCGCATGGCGTCGAGCTCCAGCACCCGCGGCACGCTCGTCGCGGCGAGCAGCATGCGGCCAGGCCGCACATCGCTGGTCAGCCAGGACACGTAGTGGTCCATGCCGGCAACAAAGTAGTCGGGCCCGGCTCCGTCTCCCCTGTCGGCCACTGCGTTCCAGGTGAACGCGACCGAGCTTGGGGTCACTGCCGTCACGTATGGCTGGGGCGGGTCGGGGGGCACGGAGTCGACGTAGATGTCCACGACGGGATAGCCGTACTGGTCCGCCATGAACGGCGGAGGAACGCCGCGGCCGCGCCCACCGATGCCGCACTGCCCGCCGAAGGTCCAGTTGTAGTACGCGATGTACTCCTTGACGTGGCCATGGACGGCCCAGCCGCTGTCGGCGAAGTTCCAGTGGTAGTGGTCCGGATAGTCCTCGTGCAGCAGCTTCACCCAACCCGAAGAGTCGCCGGGCGTGCCCCTGAAATCGCCGTAGAAGAATCCATACCAGTCGTCGTAGCCGGGGTTGCGGTGAAAGCCATAGAAGGTGTCCCGCTCCGGATTCGAGGCGACGAGCGGATCGTTCGTCCGCAGCGTGCCGACCCACATGTCGGAGAACTTCGTGCACCACCCGGGCGGGTCACCGTATTCCGGGCTTCCCCAAGCCGAGGTCGCATGGACAGGGGCTGGGGCAAGAGCGACCACACACGAGATCAGGAGGGCGACGAGCCGGCGCACGCCCGAAAGTTAGCGGGACTTTGCATCATTCGAAACCCAGCCTGTTAACGGCGGCACGGTGCGGGCATGATACTTGACGAGATGCCTCGTCTCATCTAGTATCAGCCCGAGTTGGCGAAGCACCTCACGAAGGACCGGATCCTCACGCGGACCCGCGGGGTGCTGGGCAGGGGAGATCAGCCGACCGTGGAGCAGCTCGCACGCGCGGCCGGTGTCTCGAGATCGAGCTTCTACCGCGCCTTCGGGTCTCGCGACGCGCTGCTGGCGGCGCTGGAGGTCGCGCCGGAGCCGGCCGCCCGAGACCGCATCCTCGAGGCGGCTCTTGTCATGGTGGGCGCCAGCGGGCTCGCGGCTCTGTCGATGGACGAGCTGGCGGATCGGGCGCACGTTTCCCGTGCCACGCTGTACCGCCTCTTCCCTGGAAAGTCCGCACTCTTCACGAGCCTGATCTATGCGTACTCACCGCTCCAGCCGGTCACCGACATCCTGATCGCCATGTCGGAGGAGCCTCCCGACGCCGTCATGCCGGAGATTGCGCGTGCGGTGTACCGCACCGTGCTCGGCGGCGGGGAGAGCCGGCTCGGCATGCTGCGGACGCTCTTCTTCGAGGTCAGCGGCCTCGCGCCGGACACCGAAGAGGCGGCCACGGAGGTCATCGGCAGGCTCGTCGGCTCGCTGGCGACTTATCTAGTCGGGCAGATGTCGGCCGGCCGGCTGCGTCGGATGTCCCCCATCCTGGCTCTTCAGTCGTTCATCGGGCCGATCTTCTTCCACCTCATGACACGTCCGGTCACCCAGCGGCTGCTCGGCATGGGACTCGAGGGCGAGGAGGCCGTGACCGAGCTCGCCGAGAGCTGGCTTCGGGCGATGAAGGTCTGATGAGCGAGCAGCCCGCGGTCGACGTCGACAAGGTTTCCAAGTCGTTCGGCGCGGTCAACGCCCTTGATGGGGTATCCCTTCGAGTCAGGCGGGGCGAGATCTACGGGTTGCTCGGACCCAACGGCGCGGGCAAGACCACGCTCATCCGGATGCTCGTGGGCCTTCTGGCAGCTCGCTCCGGAACTGTCACAGTGCTCGGCCGCCGTATGCCCGATGTCAATGTCCTTCGCAAGGTCGGGTACATGACCCAGCAGGCGGCGCTCTACCCCGGCCTCTCGGTCGAGGAGAACGTCCGCTTCTTTGCCGCCATAAACGGAGTCGATGATGGAGTGAAGGAAGCGCTCGAGCTGGTGGACCTCTACCAGCGGCGCGGCTCAGTGGTGTCCACCCTCAGCGGCGGGATGCGTCAGCGCTGCTCGCTCGCCTGTGCACTGGTGCACCGCCCCGAGTTGCTGCTGCTCGACGAGCCGACAGTCGGCGTCGACCCGCAGCTGCGCGTCCAGTTCTGGGAGGACTTCCGCCGGATGGCCAAGGCAGGCACCACCATCATCGTCTCGAGCCACGTCATGGACGAGGCGGAGCGTTGCCAGCGGCTGGGCCTCATCCAGTACGGCAAGATGCTCGCCGAGGGCTCGCCCGACGAGATTCGCGCCACCGCAGGCACGGCGAACCTGGAGGACGCGTTCCTCAAGCTCGAGGGCACCGGGGTGCGGCAATGAGACACCCTTTGTCAACCCCAAACATTAGTTCGTATCCAGGGAGGCGGTCACGCGGCCCTGCCGAGGGCTCGGTTGCGGTTGGCAACGTGGATGCCCTCGACGTAGAGAGTGTGGTTCTTGAGACAGTGCCAGAGGACTTCGAGCCAGCGATTGGCCAAGACTCGCAGAGCCGCGTTGTGTCCTTTGCCGACAGCGCGCTTGGCGTCGTAGAACTCGCGCGCCCAGCCGGATTCGTTGAGAGAGCAGAACGCCCATTGCTGGGCTGCGTCGCGCAGGTGGCGGTTGCAGGCCAGGCGGTGGGCGACCACGAACTCGCTCTTGCCGGAGCGCCTGGTGACCGGCGCCTTTCCGGCATAGCATTGGAGCGAGTTCGGCGAACCGAACTGTTCGGGATGGTCGCCGATCTCGCCCGCAACCCTGGCGGCGAGGCGGTCACCGAGGCCGGGAAAGCTCAGGTAGATCTCGCCGTCAGGGAGCTTCTCCCCCAGTTCGTCGGCTCGGGGCTGGTGGTCGCGTCCGCGCCGCGGTGCTCCCAACAGGAGCTCACCGATGCGTCGCTCCCAGAGCTTGCGCTGCTGGCTGATGAGAAGCAGCTGGGCCGCGGCCAGCCTGATGCCGTCGGCCTTGGCCCGGATCAGAGCCGGGCGAGCAATGAACTGGCGCTGTTGGAGGGCGGAGTCGATGCGCTCCGCCAAGCGCTCGGGCCAGCCGTGATGGTTGCTGCGTGCGAACTCGATCAGCTCATCGCGAGAGGCGATTTCGAGTTCACCAGCGGTGGGCCAGCGCTCCAGCAGCCGGAGCATGTTGGGCGCACCGAGATCCTCGCCGGCGATGTCGAGCGCGGCGGGGAAAGTGCGGACCAGGTCCATGCGCAGCCGGTTGAGCAGGCGGCGCTGATCCCTTGCCGCCCGCTCGTCGTCACGGGCCAGCGAGCGCAGCTCCTCGGCCAGGTCGCCGTGCGGCACCAGGGGCTTGAGGCTGGCGAAGCGGTCGAGGCCGAGCAGGCAGGCGATGCGTGCGTCTTCGGTGTCGTCTTTCTTGCGAGCCGGTCCGCGCCGCCGGGCAATCAGGTCGGGATTGACCGGCAGGACCACGAAGCCGGCGTCAAGGAAGGCCTCCACGAGCAGGCCGTGGCTGGTCTCAATGACCACTCGGACCTGTTCGGGATCCGGCTCGAGTTGGGCTATTCGCGTGAGCAGGCGGCCGATGGCCTCCGGCCGGTGTTCCACGCGACTCACATCGATGACGCCTTCACCAGGTCGGCCCAACGCGACCAGGTGGAAGTCCTCCGACCAGTCAACTCCTACAGAAAGCATCCGCACCTCCATTCATTTGTCCGGGGTGCACTGAAGGCGCGCTGCCGTGCTGATGGACCAGTCCTCATGGGACGACACCCTTGTGGGCCTCAGGCCTTCAGGGGCAAACCCCAGGGACGCCGTCTCATGACAGTCCTCAAAGGACGAGCGCGAAAAGCGTTCCCCGGGGTTGCACCCCGGAAAGGAGGGTAGAGCCATCAGCGCCCATCGAGTCGCGGCCATCACGCGGCGGCTGCTCCAGCAATTTCGCCGGGACCGCCGCACACTCGCCCTCCTGTTCGTCGCCCCCGTCGTCCTGCTCGGCCTGCTGGGCTATCTGATCCGCGGCTCGGCGTCCGTCCCCGCCGTCGGAATCGCGGACGAGGACCAGGGCCCTCTCGGCTCGACCGTCGCATCAGCTCTCGGCCGCTCGAGCTTGATCAGCACGACCGCGATCAACGCGCCGGATGGCGATGCGAAGCTCAAGGACGGCACGATCGTCTCGTACATAGTGTTCCCGCCGGATTTCAGCCAGAAGGCGCAGACGGGGACGATCGAACCCGAAGTGCACCTCGAGGGCTCGCAGCCCGGCACGACCGCACCTGTGCTGCAGGCCCTGCAGCAGGCCTTGATCACAGTGGCCGCGCAGGCCCCGGGCCGGGCCCTGCACGTCCAGCCCCAGGTCGCCTACCTGTACGGAGGCCCAGGCTTCGACACCCTGGACTACTTCGGAGCGGCCTTCATCGGTCTGGTCGTTTTCTTCCGGGTTTTCGTCGTCACGATTGTTTCGTTCCTGAACGAGCGATCGCAAGGCACGCTGGAGCGGCTGATGGCAAGCCCGCTGCGACGCGGCGAAATCGTGGTCGGCTACATGCTCGGATTCTCAGTGCTGGCCCTGATCCAGTCGGTCGAGGTGCTGATCTTCGCGCTCGCGGTGCTGAAGGTCCACAACTCCGGCAACGTCGCGCTGATCTTCGGCATCGAGGCGTTGATGGCGATCGCCGCCGTCAACCTCGGCATCTTCCTCAGCATGTTCGCGCGGACCGAGTTCCAAGCTGTGCAGTTCATCCCGTTGGTCATCGTGCCGCAGTTCCTGCTGTCGGGCATCCTTTTCTCGGTCTCATCAGAACCCAGGCCGCTGCAGGTCCTGTCGGACGTGCTGCCATTGACCTATGCGGTGAATGGGTTGCGCGACGTGATGGTCAAAGGCGCCGACCTGACGTGGAGCTCGCTCCAGCTCGACGTCGGGGTCGTCCTGGGCTTCGCGATCGTCCTGGTCATCGCGGGAACGGCGACCTTGCGCAGGCGGATCGCGTAAGCCCGGTACTCTGAAGCCGACATGCTCCTGGTCTGCTCAGGCCGCTGCGGCAGCGGCCTGTTCCGCGCTCTTTTCGCCGAGGTCGAGATCGACTCCGCCGGCGAGTACCAGGACTTCCGCATCGTCCAGCCCGGATACGTATGTCTGAGCTGCGGCGCTCCGGCCGTGGACCTCAGCGCGGTCCCCGGGGAGATGCACGCCCAGGAACAGGAGGACGCGAGGGAGGAGGCCTCCGACGTCCTATGTCCCGTGTGCGAGACCATGGTCCACCTGCACGGCAGCATGGAGTGCCCCAACTGCGGCTCCCCGCTCGAGGTCGCTTAGCCGGGCTAGCTCAGAGCGGCCGACCCGACCAGGATGCCCAGCATGTAGCTGGCCGCCGCCGCGTCGCGCTGACGTAGCGCCGCACGCAGCGCCCTGACAGCGCGCGGAGTGTCGAGGTCGTCCGCCAGCGCGCGCTCGAACTCGGCAACCAGCGCACGCGCGGGTGTGGCGTCACGCACGGCTCTCGATCCTTTGGCGTCCTCCGCAAGCAACGAGCGCACTCTGTCGATCAGACGCGAAGCCCGTGCCAGACCCTGCCAGTTGAAATCCCAGTCGCGCCCGTATCGGTGTGACACCAGGTAGAGGCGGACGGCCGCCGCGGGCGCGCGCTGCAGCGCCTGACTCACCTTGACAAGGTTGCCCAGGGATTTGCTCATCTTGCGGCCTTCGTAGCGCACCATCCCGGTGTGCATCCAAGCTCGGGCGAAGGGCCTCTTTCCGGTCATCGATTCGGACTGCGCCCTCTCCGACTCGTGGTGGCTGAACTCGAGGTCGCGTCCACCGCCGTGGATGTCGATCTGCCCGCCCAGGTAGCGCATGGCCATCGCGGAGCATTCTATGTGCCAGCCCGGCCTTCCCGGCCCAAACTTCGACGGCCAGGATGGCTCGCCAGGGCGTGAAGCGCGCCACAGGGCGAAGTCCAGGGCGTCGCGCTTGGCGCTGGGGCCGACGGCGCCGAGCAATCCCTCGTCGCGCAGCTTGCGCAGCATCGAACGGCGCGTCCGGTGCGACAGCTTGCCGTATCCCCGGTATCGGTCGACTTCGAAATAGAGGGCGTCGGTCCGGTATGCGTATCGCTTCGCGTGCAGCCGGGTCGCCGCCGCGAGGATCGAGCCTATCTCGCCGGAGACCCGCGGCATGACGTCCGGGGCCCGCCACCCGAGGACGGTCATGTCACGGACGTGGACCTTGGTCTCACGGTCGGCCAGATCGCGCCAGTCGACCTGATCTCGTCGCGCCCGCTCGAACAGCGGATCGTCAATGTCGGTGACGTTCTGGATGTAGCGGACGCGGCCGCCCCTGGCCTCGATGAAGCGAACGAGAACGTCGAAGATCGAAAACGTGAAAGCGTGACCCATGTGGCCCGAGTCATATGGAGTGACGCCACATACATATAGGGTCAGGGGCTTCTTGCGGCCCGCCGTCGCGGGTGTGAACAGCACCTTGCGCCTCGACAGGGTGTCGCTGACGCGAACTCGCAAGGCAGCCGAACGTCTTTTCAGCGCCGTGTCAGCTGGACGTTCGGGCCGCCAGCGAGGAGTCGGCGCGGAGCGCTTCGACCTGGTTGGTCGCCTCCCACGGCACCCCGAGGTCGTCTCGCCCGAAATGGCCGTAAGCCGCAGTGGGGCGGTAAATCGGCCGGAGCAGGTTCATGTTCGCGATGATCGCGCCTGGCCTGAGATCGAAGTGGCGCCGCACAAGCTGCAGGAGCTCGTCTTCCGGGACGGTGCCCGTACCGAACGTCTCGACGGCGATCGAGGTCGGGTGGGAACGGCCGATGGCGTAGGAGACCTGCACCTCGCAGCGGTCGACAAGCCCGGCGGCGACCAGGTTCTTGGCCACGTGCCTTGCGGCATAGGCAGCTGAGCGGTCGACCTTGCTTGGATCCTTGCCGCTGAACGCGCCACCGCCGTGACGGGCCACCCCGCCGTAGGTGTCGACGATGATCTTGCGCCCGGTCAGGCCCGCGTCGGCCGCCGGTCCGCCGACGATGAACTGACCGCTTGGGTTGACCATGATCTTGGTCGCGCTGTCCACGACCATCCCCTTCAGCACTGGGCCGATCACCAGCTCCCGCACGCCGTCAGCGACCTGTTTTTGGGTCACGTTGGGCGCGTGATGGGTGCTCACGACGATGGCTTCGATTCGGACCGGCCGCCCGTACTCGTACTCGACTGTGACCTGCGTTTTGCCGTCCGGCCGCAGAAACGGAAGCGACCTGTCCTGGCGAACCTGGGCCAGCCGATGCGCCAGGCGGTGCGCAAGCGAGATCGTGAGCGGCATGAGCTCGGGTGTCTCTTGGCACGCGAAGCCGATCATCATCCCCTGGTCGCCGGCACCCTGCAGCTCGAACGGATCATCCTCCAGGCTGCCTTCGCGCTCTTCAAGCGAATGGTTGACGCTCGCGGCGATGTCGGGCGACTGCTCCTTGAGATAGACCTGGATCAGCGCATGGTCCGCGTCGAACCCCGTCGACTCATCGTCGTAGCCGATGCGTCGAATGGTGTCGCGGATGGTGCGCTGGATGTCGAGCTCGGCATGCGTGGTGACCTCACCGATGACCACGCACAGGCCCTTGGTGATCGCCGTCTCGCACGCGACTCGTGCCTGCGGGTCCTGTGCGAGCATGCCGTCCAGGACGGCGTCCGAGACCTGGTCGCAGATCTTGTCAGGGTGACCCTCGGTCACGGATTCGGAGGTCAGGAGGTAAGAGGCAGACGAAGCGAAGGAAGTTGTCACAACGGCAGCCAATCATACCGATGCGCCTGGCATCGACCTCGGGCGCGCCGGGATCGAGGCAGGCGCAGGTCGCTACGAGCCGTTGTGGTGCCGGCTCTCCTCCGGGTCCTGGCCGAGCAGCTGTGCTTGCAGCGTGAAGATGTCATCGAGCACCCGGTCGATCCGGCGCCCTTCGACTCGATGATCCGCGATCACTCCCGCGCGCTCGAGGTGGCGGCGCAGCAGCTTGCCGAGCGGGCCGTCGATGCGGGCCTGGCCGTGCATCTGCGCCTCTTCCAGCAGCTGAAGGCATCGATCGAGCGCAAGCTGCCTCGACCTGTGCTCGCGGACAGTCATGTCAGGCGGTCCCCAGCACCTCCACGCGGCCTGCCGAGGTCACCCGGACCTGGACGGTGTTGAGCGTGGGCAATGGATACTGGGTATTGGTCGAGCGGCCGTCGGGGGTGAACGACGCTGGATGACACGGACAGTCGAGCTGTCCCTCCCCTCCGTTCCACCACAGCTCGCACGGGAGGTGCGAGCAGATCGACGACACCGCGGTGACGTGGTCGCTATGGCGGAAAAGGAATGCACCGACACCGCCGGCCTTCACCTGCTTGCCCTGGCCTTCGGCGAGATCGGCCAGCGCCGCGACGTCGATCCACTTTCCGGCCATGGGGCTGATGGGCCCACCGCTCGCCTCGGCGGTGGGGCCGGCCGGCTTCAGCGCGCGCCCCACCAACCCTCCGGTGGCCGCACCAGCCGCCAGGCCAAGGCCCGCGACCAGTGCCGCTCGCCGAGTTATCCACCCTTCCCTGGGCGTTTCCGCGAGCACCTGGGAGAGCCGTTTACGGAAGGCGGGGCTCATGCGCTGCGGGCCCTGACGGGCGGCGGCCAGGCGCGCGGCGGCGGTGATCGCGGCCTTCTCCTCCGCGTCCCCGCCGCGCAGATTCAGCCTGCGACCATGCAGCAGGTCCGAGACGATCTTGTCGACGCGATCCTCTGCCTTGCTCATTCCACCCGAACCCGGGCCGCCGCGCGAAGCGCGCGCAGCTGCATCACCTTCACTGCGCCGACAGTCGAGTGCATTTCCGCGGCCACTTCCTTCAGGGAATAC
>JBOHUP010000288.1:0-5115 GCA_050734615.1 Candidatus Dormibacteraceae bacterium
CGAGCCGGGGGTGAGCTGGCCGCGGACCTGGCTGTTGAAGTCAACGACCGTGGTCGGATCGACGCTGTACTTCAAGCCCAGGCTGGCTGGTGAATCCCCAGCCTTCACGACCACCACGAAGCCAGGCACGGGCGGGATGCGCAGCACCAGTCCCGGGTTGAGTGGCAAATGCAAGCCTGGATTCGACCAGGTGATCTCCCTGAGCGGAACGCCCATGGCGCGCGCGATGGCATCCAGCGTGTCGGCTTGCTTCACGGTGTAGAGGATCGGCGTATGCCTGGGGAGCACCGAAGTAGGAATCGAAACCGGCTTGATGATGGTGGCGTCCCGGCCGAGCGAAACACTCCCGACCGCTCCTCCGGTGTTGGCGGCCTCGGCATTGATGGAACCCTGCCTTGGACTCAACCTGACGGAGACGCTGTAACCGGAGACCACGACCGCGATCAGCAATACCGCGGCATGTGTCGCGTACCGATTGATCTGCAACGACTACCCCCAGCCATCGGTTCTCGCGCCCTGGGCGCGGAATCCTGCGAAACGTAGCAGACACCGCCATCGAGCGCGCTTTCTAGCCCAGAATCTTGTGTTGGTTGGGGCCACCTGTACTCTCGTCAGAATTGCGATGGAGGATCCGCCATTGCGCATCCGATGGGCTCGTCCGGGCCACGTCGCCAAGCAGCGCCGCTCTGGCCGACAGGGCCGTGGCGCCCAAACACAACTAGACTGACTTGGCGCACGTGTTCACAGGCGCCAAGTACGCCCGCAGCGGCGATGTCAACATCGCTTACCAGGTCGTCAGCGACGGACCGATCGACCTGGTGCTGGTGCTCGGATGGGTGTCGCACCTCGCCTATGTATGGGAGCTGCCGGCGTTCGCCGCTTTCCTGAACCGCCTCTCCTCGTTCTCACGGCTGATCCTCTTCGACAAGCGCGGCTGCGGGATGTCGGACCGGGTGCATCCTCTGCCGACCCTGGAGCAGCGGATGGACGACGTCCGCGCCGTGCTCGACGCGGTGGGCTCGAAAAAAGCCGCGTTGATGGGCATCTCGGAGGGAGGTGTGATGGCGGCCCTCTTCGCCGCCACCTACCCCGAGCGGACGGCCGGCCTGATCATCGACGGCAGCTATCCGTCAGCCCTGAAGCGCCCCAGTTATCCATGGGGCAGCACGGAGGCGCAGCTCCAGGGTTCGATCGCGCGCGTCGAGGACTCGTGGGGGAAGGTGATCAACATGGGGCGGTACGCGGCGAGCCAGGTCGACAATCCGGAGGTGGCCCGCTGGTGGGCCACTTTCACGCAGATGAGCGCCAGCCCGGGCGATGCAAGGGATCTGCTGAGCATGAACATGCACATCGACATCGGCCACATCCTGCCCGCGATCAAGGTGCCGACATTGGTCGTCCACGCGAAAGGAGACGTGATTGCCCCGATCGAGGCCGGTCGGTATTTCGCCAAGCACATCCCGGGCGCTCGGCTGGTGGAACTCGATTCCAACGACCACTGGCCGTATTTCGGCGACGCGGACCGCGTCATCGGGGAGGTGCAGGAGTTTCTGACCGGGGTCCGCAGCGTCCCGAGTCCCGAGACGATGCTCGCGACGGTCCTCTGCACGAAAGTGACGCAGGCCGGCGCGCACTCGATCTGGCTCGGCGACAAACGCTGGAATCAGCTCGTCGACCGTTACCACGAAGTTGTCCGCAAGGAGCTGGTCCGCTATTCCGGACGCGATATCGAAGTGGGTGAAGATGGCGTGACCGCGGTGTTCGACGGTACGGCGCGGGCGGTCCGCTGCGCTCTCCACGTCCGCGACCAATTGCTCGAGCTTGGACTGCGCATCCGGGCCGGCGTTCACGCAGGCGAGTGCGAGGTCCGGGGAGGCCGTCCGCGCGGCGTGGCGCTCCAGGTCGCCTCAAACGTGATGAGCGCCGCCCGGCCCGGCGAGGTCCTGGTTTCGGGCACGGTGAAGGACCTAGTGGTGGGTTCGGGTCTCGAGTTCACCGACCGAGGCATCCGCGAATTCCCGGAGGTCCCCGGCTCGTGGAGCATGTTCGCCGCCGGCCCCTCGCAAACTGTCCGCGCTGTGGAGCTCGTTCGCACGGGGGCTGGGACCGAGCTCAGCCGCCGCGAGCGTGAGGTCGCTCAGCTGCTGGTCGATGGCATGAGCAATCGCGAGATTGCTGGTCGCCTCTTCCTCTCCGAGCGCACGATCGACAACCACGTGCAGCACATCCTGGGCAAGCTTGGCTTCAACTCTCGCGTCCAGGTGGCGACCTGGCTGGCCAGAAAATGAGCACTGAAGTGAGCATCGACTGAGCCTTCTCACGGATGGCGGCGGAGTTGGGCCAACCTAGCTTGAGGTGCAAGGCGATCCTCCCGGGTTGCCACCCACTTCAAGGAGATTCAGATGGCCCGTTTCATGGTCGAGCGTTCATTCCCGGACGGCCTGGAGATCCCGATCACCGACGAAGGAGCGCAGGCGTGCATGTCGGTCGTCGGCACCAACTCCGAGCTGGGCGTGACCTGGGTGCATTCATACGTCACCGAAGACCACAAGAAGACCTTTTGCATCTATGACGCGCCGAGCCCGGACGCGATCCGAAATGCGGCCAAGCTCAACCAGCTGCCCGCGGACAAGATCACCCCGGTGCGGGTCCTTGACCCGTACTTCTACAAATAAGGTGGAGCGCGGTCATCAATCGAGCAGGTTCAAGGCCCTCATCGCCTTCGCGGCGTTCGCAATCACGGCGCTGGCCGCTGCCATTCCAATGGCCGGTGCGGCGTACGCTTTGCCCAGCGGAGAGCGAGTTCACGGCAACGTCGCTGTTGAGCCCGCCTACAACGACGCTGACGGCAGCATCCTCTACATCCAGACGCCAAACCATCTGGCGCCGCTCGGTCCGACCAACGTCATCCAGAACGTCAATCCACACGCCGTCGCTCCGCTTTACCTGATCGTCTATCCGCTAGCGATCGCCACGTTCAACTGCACCGGCGTGCCAGGCAACTGTCCGGATCATGCCGGCGCGATCGCGGGACTGGCAGTGTCGATGCAGCCCTCGGTTTACGGATCTGACCCAAGGCTGGTACCGGGGCACGACCATCTCATCGCGGGTCATCACGCGGGCGACTTCAATGTGGCATGGCGCGTGTACGTCGAACTGTTCACCTCGCCGGCGGCCGTGACCCACGTCACGACCCTGGCCGAGCTGGACTCGGCTAAGACCTCTGGGGCGATCCAGGAAGTCGACACCGGAATCGTGTTTCTGTGCTCAATCGTTTCAGAAGCCGCGTATCTCGCCGGGATGCCTGTCGCCTGAAGCAATCGCCGGGAGAGAGTATTGCGCTCTCCCGGCACCGTGCTGCTGGGCGTTGCGATCGCGTTGGTCGTTCTGATCGCGCCCTCGATGGCGTTGCTGTCCCACCTCGACCAGCGAAGCGTTCTCGAGTCTCCGAAGACCTGAGTACCGGTCGGCCCACCGCTGCCGCGCCGCTTGCGGATTGTTTCCTGCGGCGGCGCATGATACCCGAATGGCGAACGACACGACTCCTCGGTTCGTCCAGGTTTTCGATCGGTTCGTGGCACCGCTGATCGGTCGCGGAGTGCCCTTCGGCCCGAATGCGCTCATCACCGTTCGTGGGCGCAAGACCGGCGAGCCACGGACCACCCCGGTGGCGATCGTCGAGGTGGGGAACCGGCGCTGGATCCAGGGCGCGTTTGGCGAGGTGAACTGGGTGCGCAACCTGCGAGCAGCCAAGGAGGCCACGCTGACCCAGGGCAAGCGCCATGAGACAGTCGAGGCGGTCGAGCTCACCAAGGTTGAGGCGACCGCTTTCTTCGTCGACGTGCTGGGCCCGTATCTGCGCCGGCTTCCTGGCCCTGTGCAGTGGATAATGCCGCCGCTCCTCGGCTTGAGCGACGTCCTGAATGACCCCAAGGCGGCAGCCGACAAGCATCCCGTATTCGAGCTCCTTGCGCCGGTCGCAAACTAGCCATGTCAGCATTCAGTCCCCAGCAACTTGCCTACATGCGCGGCGAGCGTCGCCTGGCGCGCATGGCGACCGTCGGGCCGGATGGCATGCCACACGTCGTACCGGTCGGCTGGACCTACAACGCCGATCTCGACACTGTCGACGTCGGCGGAAGCAGCTTCGAGGCGACCAAGAAATTCCGCGACGTCAAGCTCAACGGTCGCGCGGCCATCGTCATCGATGACGTGCTGCCACCGTGGCGGCCGCGAGGAATCGAGATCAGGGGTCGGGCCGAAGCAGTGGTAGAGCCGCAACCAGTGATCCGGATTCACCCGGACCGCGTCCGCTCATGGGGCCTCCAGGAGTCCTGATCTCGAGGTGCCCTCCTATTCGCTGAACCACAAAGCCATAGCTCGAGCGCGACGTCTGATCAAGGCGCGCAAGTTCGTGCTTGACAGCGACTGGGGCGAAGCCCAACCCAAGGCTGAAGAGGAGAACGCCTTTTTGAAGTCTCATTCCTGGGACGAATTCGGTGAGTGGCACCTCGGGCTCACAGATGGTGCAAACGACCAAACCAAGGCCAGATACGCCTTCGTATACGGAGACTTCCGGCGTGTGCACCGGATGGGTCTCATCGCGTGTCAGTATCGAGCGGCGGAGTTCAGCCACAAGGAAATCGAGCTTGCGGCGCATGAGCTTCTGCAGGTCCTCGACCAAGCAGCGGCCAGGTCTGCCCCTTAGCCAGGCACAGGCTGTCCTTCGGGGGATACTTACCCTGGCCGTTTCCCCCACCAGACCGAGATCACGAGTGAGGACGATGCCCGTGCTGAAAGAGTTGATCGGGGCGATTGCCGTGGGAAAGATCGAGGTCGTCGACCTGACGGCGCCCCTCACCGACAAGACTCCGATCATCCAGCTGCCGCCCCCCTTTGCCAACACGAGGCGCTTCGAGCTGACCGAGGTCAGCCACTACGACGATCGTGGACCCGCCTGGTACTGGAACGACATCTCCACCGGCGAGCACGTAGGCACCCATTTCGACGCTCCGATCCACTGGGTGACCGGACGTGACGGGATCGACGTCTCGCAGGTGCCGGCGCGTCAACTGATCGCCCCGGCGGTGGTTATCGACAAGAGCCGCGAGTGCG
>JBOHUP010000289.1:0-3784 GCA_050734615.1 Candidatus Dormibacteraceae bacterium
CTCATATGAAGGGTGGGCGAGCTCCGCGCCTCGGTAATACAGGTGCCGGCCGTCCATGCCGAGCCTGTCGAAGCGCACGTAGCGCGTTGACTTCTCGAGCGGCGAGATCCCGATACGGCTGTCCTCGAGCGCCTTGGCGGCCAGCGTCGAGGTGCGCTCGACAGCGACGTGAGCGCCCGCCAGCTCGGCCACCGAGTCGTCTCCGTACCCGACGAGAACGCGCTCGTAGAACTCCTCGGCGCGGCGGACGGCCACCATGTCGTCGTCGCCCGAGGGAGCACCCGCGAGCTGCTCGAAGCCGGAGTCCGGCTCGTTGATGAACTCTTCGAGCAGCACCCGCCGGAGGCTCTTTTCGGTCCGGGAGTAGCGTGAGAACAGGGCTCCCTTGACCACCTCCGGCAGGTTGCGAAGCGCGAACACCGGACGGTCGAGGTTGGTGAAGTACCGCTTGAGGACCGCGGCTTCCGCGGCCGTGAACTCCTGCTGTGTCACGGCCTCCTATCCTATCCCCGGCCCAACATCTTGGGGCTTCGTCGGCTCGGTCCCCAGGATATGGAGGGGATTGGGCCGAGTTGTCCCCGACTTCTCCCCAGCCTGTTAAGAACCGCCTGCAAAACGGCGACCCCATGAGTCCGTTAGCCTCGATTGTGCATGGACGAGGGTATCCAGAACTTCGAGATCGACTGGGCCGGACGCTGGCGCGAGCGGGTCGAGCATCGAGCCGCCTGGGCCGGCGCCCACGCCAACCCGGGCTACTGGGATCGCCGGGCCAAGAGCTTCGCCCGCTCCACGCATGCGCGCCGTGACGAGTTCCTGGATGTCATCGACCCATACCTCTCGCCTCGCATGACGGTCATCGACGCCGGTGCGGGGACCGGCCGGCACGCGGTGCCGTTGGCGGCGCGGGCGGAGTGGGTCACGGCGGTCGAGCCGTCGGAAGGCATGCGCGCCCAGATCGAGGTGCCCGACAACATGACGATCGTCGCCAGCACGTGGGAGGACGCGGAGGTCGCGCCGGCTGACCTGGTCATCTGCTGCCATGTGCTCTACGGCGTCGCGGACGCCGTCCCGTTCATCGCCAAGCTGGACCGCTCGGCACGCGAGCGCGTCTTTGTGATGCTGCGCGAGAGTGAGCTGCCCCACCCGGCGAACGTGATCCGAACTCGGCTGATGGGACAAGCAGGGCCGCGATTGCCCCCCTTCAGCGAGCTGTTCATGCTGCTGCTGCAGATCGGTATCGTCCCCAACGTGACCTTCACGAGCCACCCGATCACCACCCGCTACGCGGACCTGGAGGAGGCGCTCATCGATTGCCGGGCGATGTACGGCGAGGGCTGGGATGAAGGCGCCGGGCGCCAAATTCTGGAGGAGCTGCTCCGGCACGAGAAAGACGAGCTGGTGTTCGAAGGCGGGACCGCGCTTTCAGGAGTCGCGCATTGGCGACCTCAGAGCTAAGGTCTTCGCCGCGGTGGGGCGGCCAGAGAATCGGCGATCCAGGTGGCTCAGATCGGGGTGAATCGACGAGCAGCGCAGCTGGCGCGCCGTGCCGGTGCGCCAGCCAGCAGCGCAGGGGCTGAACCGCGCGATGAGCCGCATCGGCGCCGAAGATCCGTCGACCCGCCGCGACGGAGACCTCACGCTCAGGCCGGTGAGGCCGGCGGACCGCGACCGGGTGATCGAGATGACGCGCGACATCTGGGACGGGCACGACTACATCCCGCGCGTCTTCGACGAATGGGTCGGGGAGGCGGGCGCGGCTTTTCAGGCCGCGGAGGTGGATGGAGTCGTGGTCGGGCTGCAGCGCCTGCGTCCATACGCACCAGGGTTGATCTGGTACGAGGGCCTGCGGGTCGCGAGCACGCACCGGCGCCAGGGCGTCGCGAGGGCAATGCTCGAGTCGGCCGTCGCCGAAGCCAAGGAGCAGGGATTTCATGAGATGCGGTTGGGCACGGCCAACCCCGACGCGCTCACGCTCTTCGAGTCGATCGGCTTCCGCCGGTTGATCGATGTGCGGTGGTGGCACGGCCCGCGCATGGAAGGCGGTGAGTCCGCCCGGATCCCCGAACCGGTTGAGGCCCGAAAGCTGTGGCCGGCCGTGGCCAGGAGCGCGGGCCTGGAGCTGTACGGCGGCGTGTCAGCAGACTTCAACGGCGCTCATGACATTGGACCCGACGAGCTCGAGAGGCTGGCGACGGACGGCATGCTGCGCGCCGGTCCAGGCGGCCGCGCGGTCGCCGGCTTGCGCGAGCCGTGGGGCAACAACCTGGCCGTCGCGTTCATCGCGGGCGCGGGGGGAGTGTTGCGAGACCTGCTCATGGCGTTGCGCTTCGAAGCCGATGCCGACGGCTCCGACCACGTCACCGTCTCGCTGCCTCGAGGCCACCCCGCGGCGGAGGACCTGCACGCTTCCGGATACGATTTGGCGAATGCCGAGGACAACGCCTACGTCTACGGTCTGTCCCTCTAGTTGAGTCGCCGTTATGTAGTCGTCGGCAACGGCATCGCCGGCCAGACCTGTGCCGAGCAGCTTCGCAAGGCAGATCCCGACGCCTCGATCGCCATGATCGCCGCCGAGCGCCACCCTCTCTACAACCGAGTCGCCCTGCCCAGATATCTCCGCGGCCAGGTCCGGCGCGAGAAGGTCTTCATGCGCACAGTCGAGGACTACGCGAAGCAGAACCTCGACATCCACTTCGAGACGTGGGCGACCGAGATCGACACCGGCGCCAAGGTCGTTCGCACCAACCGTGGACAGGAGTTTGGATACGACGCCGTCCTGGTCGCGACGGGCGGCAGGCCCAAGCCGCCGCCGTGGCCGGGCGCGGACCTGGTGTCCGCGTGCGTCGGTTTTCAGACGATGGACGACACCGACGAGATCATCGAAAAGGCCGACGCGTCCCAGAACGTGCTGGTGATGGGCGGCAGCTTCATCGGTTACGAGCTGGCCGAAGGCGTGAGCTATCGCAAGAGGGCGAAGCTGACCTGGATCATGCGGGGTCCATGGTTTCTCCGCTACGTGCTCGACGCCGAAGGCGGGCAGCTATGTCGCCAGATGGGCGAGGCGCAGGGCGTCGAGTTCATCACGTCCGACGAGGTGCAGAAGTTCGGCCGCACCAACGGGAGGTTTACCGCGGAGACCGTCAACGGTCACAGGGTCGAGTTCGACCTTTTGACGTATGGCGTGGGCCTCGACTACTACACCGAGCCGGTGGCTCGCGGCGCGGTCAAGCTGAACAAGGGCATCGTCACCGACTCCAAGTTGCGGACCGCGGCGCCGGACGTGTACGCCGCTGGAGACATTGCGGTGTTCTATGACCTGATGGTGGAGCGTCACAACCAGATGGGTACGTGGGACAACGCCGAGGCGCACGGGCGGGTGGCGGCGCTCAACATGGCGGGCGCCAACGAGGACTTCTTCGACGTCCCGACATACACCACGACGATGTTCGGTTCGACGCTCGCCGTGATGGGCGTCACGCCAGACGTGCAGCCAGACCTCGACTCGGTGCGCACGTTCAGCTTCGAAGAGAAGTTCTACCGCAAGCTCTTCTTCAAGGACGACCGCCTGGTCGGCGCGATCATGATCGGCCCGCCCAAGGGACGCAAGAAGCTGATCGAGATCATGCGCTCGCGTCAGAAGATCGAACGCCCGAAGCAAGACCTGCTGGACCCCAACAACCTCAAGGACTGACTTCCCTTTCCGGCGGAGCGGTAGAGTGTCTGGATGAGGCGCCAACACAAGCCGCGGGCGCACGTGTCGTATCATTTTGCTCAAGAAGAATGA
>JBOHUP010000290.1:0-1571 GCA_050734615.1 Candidatus Dormibacteraceae bacterium
GCTGCGGGGACCGCATTGTTACGAGATGTTCGCCGGAGCGGACCGGTTCCAGCAGGTCGCCGAGGTCCGTCCCGGGACCTTTTTTCTGACTGACTGGCTGGTCCGCAACTTTGAGCGGGCAGTGATCCGAGGCCTCGGGCTCGACCGCGACCCGCAGCTCAAGGCGATGGTGTTCGGGAACTACGAGGCGCTGATGTACCTGAGGCAGATGCCCAACCCGAGCCTGGCGGCGAGAGCGCAATCCATCGCCACGTACCTCGAGCTGCCGCTGGAGATCGTCGACGTCGGGTTGGGGGAGCTCGAGGCACGTTTGGCCGAGCTGGTCGAAGCCTAGATGGCAAGCTACCAGGTCATGTTCTGGAAGCACATTCCTTCGCAGGTCAAGGCATGGGAGGGCAAGGCCGAGGTCAAGCGCATGCTCCCCGACTACTTCCAGGCCGCCATCGACGCCTACGCCATGAAGGACGGCTCGACGGACATGGATGGGTATCTCGATGGCTGGCGCTGGGGCCCCGCCGAAGAGCGGCCCGGCAGCCCGAGCGAAGTGCTGGCGGCCGTGATCGACGAGCTAAAGGTGCAGCACCCACGAGCGCGCCTCCTCAACCCCGAGGACGCCGTATGACCGATCGCCTGCTCGACGAGCTTGCCGCCAGCCAGTCGCTGGTGATCGGCATGACGCGCCTCTTCGCCGACGACGATCACCGCGTCGGCGCTTGGACTCTTCGGGACATCGTGGCCCACCTTGCCGCGTCCGAGCGGGAATGCTTTGCACCGCGCATCCGGGCCATGGTGGCCGGCGAGAAGCCGAGGTTCGAGTGGTATTCGAACGATGAGCGCGACTTCGACGGCCTGACACTCGAGGCGGTCCTGGGGGACTGGACGGAGACCCGCGCCGGCCTGATCGATTTCGTCGGTGGCGTGACGGCGGAGGCGAGGCAGCGCGCGGGTGTGCACGCGACCTATGGCGAGATCAGCGTCGACGATTACCTTCGGATCGCGCTGGAGCACGACCGCGACCATCTCGGTGCGCTGGAGCGTCTAGCCGGCGAGCTCGCGCGCTAGCGTCTGTGGCCAGGCGCCGTGCCTCGCGCAGGCGCGCGTCGTCCGGCCGGGCCTCGAGGTTGACCCGGACGAGCATCGCGGCCACTTGCGCCGCTCCGCGGGCCAGGATCGCGCCCGCCACGGCGTCCGCCCGAAGGTTGGGATTGCCGGCTGAGGCGAGCGCCTCCGCCAGCTCGGAGACCTTGGCCGCCGCACGCACGATCTCCAGCGGAACCTCGACTGTCCTCGCTCGTGCACTGTCCACGCCCACGCCAGATCGCTTGGCCTCGACATAAGCGAGATAGGCGTGGAGGTCGTGCTCGACCAGCTCCTCCGCATGGAGTCGGAGCGAATGTGCGCTGTCCCTGGCCTGGCCGGCTCCGCTCCAGGCTTTGAGGGACAACCGGGCGCACTTCTCGAGCAGCGCCGCCGCGGCAGCCACCACCGCAGCCGCGGCCGACCCGCTCGCGGGCGCCGGCGCTTTCGACGCGATCGCCTCGAGCAGCCCTCCGAGGCGATCCGCCTGGCGC
>JBOHUP010000291.1:0-1517 GCA_050734615.1 Candidatus Dormibacteraceae bacterium
GTTCAGCACCGTGACGCCCCTCCACAGGCGGAACCGGGCCCGGGCGGCCAGCGAGCACGAAAAGCAGTTCAGCTCTCCACCGGCGAGGTGACGGAAGGCATGGCAGCCGAACGTGTAACCGGAGAGCAGCAGGACGTTGGCCAGCATCAAGAGGCTGCCGAACCCGATCCCGAACCTTCCGCCGAAGTTGAAAGCGACGATGGCGTCGAACCACAGGAACGCAACCTGGACCACCGTCGCATAGAAGGCGAAGCGGTGGAGGTTGTTCAGCACCCATGGAAATGCAGTCTCGCCCCGGTATCGGCCGCGCCTGGGTTCCGGCACGGCGCACGAGCGTGGATGCCAGAAGAAGGAACGGAAATACGCCTTGCGGTAGTAGTAACAGGTCAGGCGGAACGCCAGCGGCGCCCACGCGACCCAGATCCCGGGCGGGATCGGACCGACTTTGATCAGCGGCGAGTAGAAGGGGCTGAGGTAGGGGGCGAAGTAGCCCTCGTGCTGAAAGAAGACAACCCAAACCGCGAAGATTCCAAACAGGCTCAGGGCGACCACGACGAAGGCGGGATACAGCCAGTTGGGGAGCGAGCTGTACGGATTCTTGATCGACGCATCAGGGGCTGCGGGCCGCGCGGTCGATTCGGAAATTGCCACCGTTGTTACTTATCTAACTCCCTTCACCAAGTGAACGTGGCCAAAAGAGAGCTCCGGCGGGCGTTCCCACCGGAGCTTGCCGTCCTTGTATGCCGTCACGCAGGCGCTTGGCCGCTCCTTGGAGCAATGGCTGCCGGCGTGAGCTTGAACGTCTCGGTCTTGCGGACCGCGATGAAGAGCTCGAAGACGAGGCCGCCGAGCACTGCCAGGGCCGCGATCAAGAGGCCGATTCCGGCGTAGCTCGCGTAGACGCCGAGCGTCCACCAGCCGTACGAGTTGAGCAGCGAGGCCCGCAGCATCTCACCGTTCAGCAGCGTGTCCTTCTGGCCTGCGATGGTGGCCAGCTTGGCCTGGAGCACCGCGTAGTTGGGGTCGGTCTTCGGAGTCGTGGCGAGCTGTGCGCTCACCGGAGCGGACAGGGTGCCCATCTGGGAGTAGGTCAGGCCACCGGCGACTCCCTTCAGGTGAATACCGATGAAGTCGTTGGCGTAAATCCGTGCCTGGTCACCTGTCGTGACCTGGTTGCCGGCCTGATCGCGAATTTCCTGTGGAAATTCTGCCGGGTCGAGCGCCCCGCCCGCCTTGATCTCGCTGGCCGCCGGGAACGAGGTCTGCTGCGCGGTCAGCTCGTCGCGCACCTGGCTGGTCACGAAGCTGCCCTCATAGAAGGCAAAGCCTGCCGCTGCAGCGAGAACGATCACCATCAGAGACTGAAGGCTGACGATCCGCCACCTGACTGCCGAGTTCATTGCAGTTCCTCCTGAGGCTCCCGTGAAGGGGATTCGATGGATTGAGCTTTCCGGACGGCTCATGACCTCAGTCAACTGCCCGCCGCTCCCGCCGGCGACTGCCAATCGGCCCCCACG
>JBOHUP010000292.1:0-4046 GCA_050734615.1 Candidatus Dormibacteraceae bacterium
ACTCCACGCTGAGCTCGAATCGCTCGTCATCCTCCTGGATCACGAGGACGTCGTCGGCAGCCGGTGTGCCAAGCGCATGGCGCCACACCTGGTATGGACGCATCGCGGGGTCAGGCTTGACGTAGAAGAAAGTGTTGCTGTCGGATGACCATGCCGAGCCGTAATGCACGCCTTCGACCACATCGTCGAGAGCCTCGGCACGTGTGAGGTCGCGGAACCGCAGGATATGCAGCTCCGACCCGTCGGTGTCGACGGCGTATGCAAGCAGGTTCTCGTCAGGGCTTCGTTCGACGTAACCGAGATCGAAGTACTGGTGACCCCTGGCGAGCTCGTTGGCGTCCAGGAGAACCTCCTCCGGCGATTCCATCGAGCCGCTCCGCCTGCAGTAGATCTCGTAATCGAGTCCCTCGACCGTCCGTGTGTAGGTCCACGAGCCTTTGAAGAACGTCGGCGCCGAGGTGTCCGTCTCCTGGACGCGGCCGACGATCTCTCCGTACAGCTTCGCCCGCAGCTCTGACGTGGGCGCCATCACCATCTCCGTGTAGACGTTCTCTGCCTCGAGATAGGCACGCACCTTCGGGTTCTGCCTGTCCCGGAGCCAGTAGTACGGATCCACGCGGCGGTCGCCTTGAGCTTCAAGGACGTGCCTCCCCGGCTCGGCGGCGGGCGGTCGGGGGTCCTGGGCCGGAATTGACATCATCAAATCGTGGCAGGTCGTTACCTACGGCCGGTTTCGACCGTCATGTCCACCATGAGCTTCAAACAGCTCCTCGGTGCGATTCCCCTGGTCGCGCTGTTCGCCTGCGGCTCGGCGGCTCCGGCCGCGCACCAAACTCTGGTCCTGGGAGAGGCGGACGCCGGAAGGACGGTCCAGGCGCACGTCGGTGACACCCTGCAGGTCAGGCTCCAGGAGAGCTTCCCGGTACCCGGATCGTCGCTGGTCTGGGACGTGAGCACGTCGGCGCCGTCTGTGGTCGCCGCCGGCAACATCACCAGGGTCCCACCCGAACGACCAATCACCGGTCAGGTCGCCTATACCGCCGAGTTCACCGCCAGGGGGAGCGGGCAGGCGCAGCTGATCGCACGCGGTTCGACCACCTGCGAGGCCATGGCCAAGAGTGGCTGCCCCAACCGAGACTTCACGATCACGGTGGCTGTTGCGTAGCCACCCGGTCGCTCAAGCCCTGTCGCTGGCGGGACCGTCCCACGACCACCGAGGCACCGGCAGCGCCACAGGCACCTGCGATCCGCTCGGCGAGTATGCCAAGACCTCAGCGACCGCCCATTCCATGTAGGCGCGGAGTGCGGACCTGAGCCGGGGCTCGTCGGGCAAGCCCGCGTCATCGGCCGCCCGGACGAAGCACGCTACAAACCGCTGTCCGTAATCCTCGCCCGCTCCCTTGCCGGCGTGAATCTCCAGCATCGCCGAATGGCCGCCGGCCGACTCGGAGTAGCGGGGCGGTCCTCCGAAAACCTCAGCCCAGTACTCGGCCAACCGCTCGATGTGGAGCGGGTGGCTCGGATGGGAGAACGGGTGGTTCAGCTCCGGGTCGTCGAGGCAGAGCTGATGGTGCGCGGCCGCCAAGGCCAGGAAAGCCTGCCGGCCTCCCGCGAACTCGTAGATGGAAAGTCGCCGTTCAGCCTTTGCCATCGGCTCTGCCGAGCTTGAACGCGTTGCGCACCAGTCGTTTCACGGCCGGCCTTTCAGCGTCGGACGGCGCGCGCAGGGTCACGGACCGCATCTCCTTGCCTCTGCCCTCGAGCAGGCCGCTGCCGTCGGCCAGCTCTCGGCCGCGGTAGAAAAAGAGGTTCGAGTGGCCAGGGAACGTACCGATCCCGACCACGTTCTCACCGTCGACCGCATATCGAGCGATCTTCCAGATGAACGTCTTGGAGTGGGGCGCCCCGCCCTGGTATGCGATCTCATCGGCCTTGGGCGCGATCGCCTTCACCACGCGTCGCGCCGCCTGCAGCGTTGGGCGCACGCTTGCCGGCACGTTGTGGAGGTGCTTGGAGACTGAGACGTCGGAGGCTCCTCCTGCGATGGCTCCGAGGATGAGCAGCGGCTCCTTGCCCGACACGACCTCGTCGGGGAGGGGCGTGTCCGGCGAAACGTCAGACAGGTCTTCCTCACAGGCAAAGAACCGCAACAAAGGCCGCCGCTTCTTGGTCAGCGGATCGCGGATGGTGCCGAGCAGGGCCGGATAGCGCGCCTCCAGCGCATCGAGGACCGAGCGCTGCGTCGCCGGGCCCTCGACCTCCAGCTCGACCATTCGGCCGGTCCCGGCGAGGGACTGGAGGTTGGCCGGCAGGGCGACCTTGATCACGACAGCGTCTGCACCTGGACCGACAGCACGGCCGGCAGGTCGCGGACGATTGGCTCCCAGGAGTCGCCCGCGTTCGACGAGGCGTAGACCTGACCGCCGCTGGTTCCGAAATACACGCCGCACGGGTCAAGCCGGTCGACTGCCATCGCGTCACGCAGCACGTTGACGTAGCAGTCCTTCTGAGGCAAGCCCTTCGTCAGCGCTTCCCACTCGTTGCCGCCGGTGCGGCTGCGGTACACGCGCAGCTTGCCTTCCGGGACGAAGTGATGAGAATCGCTCGTGATCGGGATGACGTAGACAGTGTCCGGCTCGTTGGCGTGGACGTCGACGACGAAGCCGAAGTCGGTCGGCAGGTTGCCGCTGATCTCCGTCCATTTGTCGCCGCCATCGTCGCTTCGCATGACGTCCCAATGCTTCTGCATGAAGAGCACGTTGGGGCGTGAAGGATGCATGGCGATGCGATGCACGCAATGACCCACCTCGGCGTCCTCGTCCGGCATGTGGTTCGACCGCAAGCCGTGGTTGATCGGCTTCCATGTCTTCCCCGCATCGTCGGTCCGGAAGACACCGGCGGCTGAGATCGCTCCGTACATCCGGTCCGTGTCGCTGGGGTCGATGACGATCGTGTGCAGGCACAATCCGCCGGCGCCCGGCGCCCATTCCGCCGCCGTCTTGTGAGTGCGCAGGCCGGGGAGCTCGCTCCACGTCCGGCCGGCATCCGTCGATTTGAAGATCGCCGCGTCCTCCACGCCGGCGAAGACCGTGTCGGGATCGGTCAGCGAAGGCTCGAGGTGCCAGACACGCTTGAACTCATAGGGGTGCGGCGAGCCGTCGTACCACTTGTGAGGCCCGGGAGTCCCCTCGTACTGGAACTGATTGCCGATGGTCTCCCAGGTCTTGCCGCCGTCGTCGGAGCGCTGCATGACCTGGCCGAACCACGAACTGGACTGCGACGCGTACAGGCGGTCGGGGTCGGCGGGTGAGGCATTCAGGTGGTACATCTCCCAGCCGGGGAAATGCGGACCTGCGACGTCCCATCGCCTGCGGCTCGCGTCCGAGCTCAGGATGAACGCCCCCTTGCGTGTGCCGACGAGTACCCGTACCTTGCTCATTCGCTTATCCCTCCTCGGGTCACATGAACGTCCTGGGGCCCCAGAACTCGGATTCTAAACGCCGCTTTCGGCACACTTTGGTGGACTCACGGCCTGGCCGTACTCTGGGTTCACGCATTCAGACTGGCGAGGCGGCCGAAACTAATCGGTGCAGGCTTGGTCCAGGCCGAGCCGGCTGGCGTCCTAATGCGCCTCGCGGCCGCCGTTGGCGCCCGACCCGCCATACCTTGCCGGGTCCTTGTCGAAGCTGGCCTTGCAGCCGGCTGAGCAGAAGCAGAACGGCTTTCCGTGGCGGGAGGAGCGATATTCCGCGGTGGCGGGATCGACCTTCATGCCACAGACTGGATCGACGGCCGGGTTCTCGTTGTTCATCTCGCCTCCGTCGCCCAGTTGGGCGCGTTCGCGAATTGGTGTGGTGTCCGCCGAACCGACCTCGACCTTCGGCTCAGCACCGATGCGGTCAACGCGACTGTCTGCGATCGGCGGCCGCTGCCGTGACCTGAAGCTGCGCAGGCGGTTCGAGTTCGACACCACGGAGAGCGAGCTCATAGCCATCGCCGCAGCCGCGATCATGGGGCTCAGCCGCAGGCCCAGGAACGGGTAGAGC
>JBOHUP010000293.1:0-2207 GCA_050734615.1 Candidatus Dormibacteraceae bacterium
GGAATACGCACCGCTCGCGGCGGTTGGAGCCAAAGCGGCCCACGTCGTAGCGTTCACCAGGGGAGAGCTTGTGGTGGTCGTGCCCCGGCTCGTCGCCGGTCTGGGTGGCGACTGGGGGGACGCCGCCCTCGAGCTGCCGGCGGGCGCCTGGATCGATGTGATCACAAAAAAGAGGACCGACGGCGGCTCTGCAGTGCCGCTGAGCGGCCTGCTGTCGGACTTCCCCGTGGCCGTGCTCGTGCCGGACGGGCTCTGATGCACACCTTCAAGTTGTGGGCTCCCGCCCGCCAGCGTGTAGACCTGCAGCTGGATGACCGGCGCATGCCGATGCACCGGCTGGAGTCCGGATGGTGGGAGCTCACAGATCCCAAGGCGCAACCCGGGACCCTCTACGGCTTTTCGCTCGACGGCGGTGAGGCGCGGCCCGACCCGCGTTCCATGTCGCAGCCGCGAGGTGTCCTGGGCCGGTCTCAGGTGGTCGACCAAGCGGCATTTCGATGGAGCGACCGCACGTGGCCGGGCCGTGCGCTGGCCGGGTCGGTCATCTACGAGCTGCACACGGGCACGTTCTCGCGCGACGGGACCTTCGACGGCGCCATCGAACACATCGCCCACCTCGTCGACATCGGCGTCAGCGTCGTCGAGCTGATGCCCGTGGCAGAGTTCTCGGGAAACCGCGGCTGGGGCTACGACGGCGCCGCGCTGTTTGCGCCACATCACGCTTATGGTGGCCAGGCGGGCCTGAAACGTTTGGTCGACGCCTGCCACGCGGCGGGCCTGGCCGTTGTCCTCGATGCCGTCTACAACCACCTGGGCCCGGTGGGCAACTTCCTGTCCGAGTTCGGGCCGTATTTCAGCGCCACCCACCAGACGCAATGGGGCGCGGCGCTCAACTTCGACGGCCAGGGGTCCGAAGAGGTGCGGCGCTTCGTGATCGACAACGCCTTGATGTGGATTCGCGATTATCACGTCGACGGGCTTCGCCTGGACGCGGTGCAGGCGATCATCGACCAATCGCCGACCCACGTCCTCGAGCAGCTGGCGATTGAGGTCAGGGCGCTCGGCGACGAGCTGCGCCGGACCGTGTTCCTCATCGCGGAGACAGACGTCAATGACCCGGTTTTCGTGCGGGGCGGCGACGCCGGTGGTTACGGACTCGACGCCGTATGGTCGGACGACTGGCACCACTCGGTCCACTCCGTGCTCACGAGTGAGCGCGTGGGCTATTACGAGCATTTCGGATCCCCCGAGGTGCTGCGCAAAGCGCTCCTGATGGGTTGGGTCTACGAGGGGCCGCGGCGGGCTCGCCGCTCGATGTCCCGCAAGGAAGGGGTCGCGCCCCACAACCTGGTGATCGCTGCGCAAAACCACGACCAGGTGGGCAACCGCGCGGCGGGGGAGCGCCTCGCCCACCTGGTCGATGAGGGAAAGCTCAAGGTGGCCGCCGCCTTGCTGCTCACGACGCCGTTCACGCCGATGCTCTTCCAGGGCGAGGAGTGGGCGTCGAGCAGCCCGTTCCAGTACTTCACGGACCACGCGGACAGGAAGCTGGGTGAAGCGGTGTCGAAGGGGCGCCGGCGCGAGTTCGCGGCCTTCGCATGGAAACCCGAGGACGTGCCCGATCCGCAGGCCCCGGCGACCTTCGAGCGCTCAAAGCTCGACTGGAACGAGCTCGATCAGCCGTTGCACCGCCGCATGCTCGAGTGGTACCGAGCGCTGATCCGCCTGCGACCCCGGCTCGAGGGGAAAGAAATCCGGGTCGAGCTGGACGAGCGTGCCGGCCACGTTGAGATCGAGCGTGGAGACGTGAGCATCCTGGTCAACCTCGGCGAGGCCGAATGGCGCTGGGCGATGCCCGCCGGCGCGACAGTGGCGCTCGCCTCCGACCCGACGATCACGGTTACCACGAAGGTGACCTGTGTGCCCCGCGCGAGCGTCGTGATCCTCGAAACTTCGAGACGGTGATCGAGACCACCAGGGATCGGATCGAGGTTTGGCCCGGTCGTCCATATCCACTCGGGCCCGCTTACGACGGAGCCGGGACCAACTTCGCCATCTTCTCTGAAGTCGCCGAAGCAGTCGAGCTATGCCTGTTCGACGATGCCGGGCAGGAGCGCCGCGTGCGCCTCGAGGAGGTCGACGCCTTCTCGTGGCACGCGTACCTGCCCAACGTCGGTCCTGGGCAGCGCTACGGGTATCGGGTGCAC
>JBOHUP010000294.1:0-4178 GCA_050734615.1 Candidatus Dormibacteraceae bacterium
CACGTGACTTGTCGCCCCAAGGCGCATGGGCTGAATCGGCGACGTAATAGATGGATTCGTCAGGCAGCGCCGCGCGTATCTCTCGGAGCACCGACAGGCCCCCGACGCCCGAGTCGAAGATGCCGACCGGCGCGCCATTCACACGGTCAATTGTCTTTCGTTGTCAACCCCGCCATCGCGGGCCATTGAATCGAAGCCCTGGTTGAACTCAGCCGAAGGCGCCTGTCTCGCCACCTCGAGCACGCCCGCAGAAGCTCCCCCCAAAGGCCTCGGTTGAACTCGGGGACCGTCCGCCGCTCAAGACGAGCCTTGCGAAACCGCGCTTTTTGTTCCTGGACATCCGGCTGGCTGCGCGTTATCCCTTTATGCCGATCACCACATACCGTCCACGTTCGTGGCTGTGGGGCGTGTACTTCGGCCTCTTCATCGGCGGCAGCGTCGTCCTGATCAGCGCTTTGATCCATGGCCCCAGCCTGGCCCTTCTCGTCCTGGGCGCCGTGCTCGCCCTGGCGTTCGCGATCATGGGTTTGATCGCAGGAGTCCTGCGCCGGTACACTCCCGGCGGCCCGACCTAGGTCCCATCAATTCGACCCGGCGCCGGCGTTAGGCCACACTGCCGCAAATGGACCGTTATACGGCCAAAGAGCGGCTTGCCGAGCAGTACGCGGATTCAATTCGATTGCGCATCAGACAAGAGACCCACCGCCGTTACGGCGCGAACCCGGTCTCCTTCGTGAGTTGGCTCATCGGCCATCTTGACGTGAAAGCGGGAATGTTGGTCGCAGACGTAGGTTGCGGCCACGGCTTGTACCAGCCGGCCCTGCTTTCCCGTGGCGCAAAGGTGGTCGGCCTGGACCGTTCGATCGGCATGGCGCGCGAAGCCGCGACTATCAGCCTTGCGGTGGTCGCCGACGCCCAGGCCCTACCGCTCTCCGACGCCATTTTCAATCGGGTCATGTGTAACCACGTCCTTTATCACGTGCCGGACCAGCGGCGCGCCATGCATGAGCTGCGCCGCATCGCGCGACCAGGCGGCCGCGTCGTGATCGCCACCAACGGATCCCAGTCCAACGAGCGCATGTACGAAACCGCCCGCCTGGCTGCGCAAGACCTCGGCCGTCCCGACACCTTTCATCGCGACAACCCGTTCAGGCTCGAAGACGTCGACCGCGTGCGCGAAGTGTTCCCAGGCGCGCGCGTCGAGGTGCTCCCCAACGAGTTCGTCTTTCCCGATGCGGAACCGGCGCTCCGCTACTGGCGGACGATGCGCGACGACCTCCAGCTGGAGGTGGCGATGCGAGTGAGGATCCAATCGATCATCGAGAAAGAGGGATCCTTCCGCGTGCCCCTCGTGTCGGGCTGCTTCGTCTGCGACAGCTGATCGATCCGGCTAGGCTTTTGCCATGTCGCCCTCGTCGATCTCCGAGGATGGCAGGTGGTGGTGGGACGGCACACGCTGGCACAGCCGCCTCGTCGAGGGTGAGCTCGACCTCCTCTGGTTCACGACGACGCCCGACTGGTTCGGTCGGGTGGCGCTCACCGGCTTGATCGGCCTCATCCCGATCGTCGGCACGATCAACCTCCTCGGCTGGACTCTGGTGGCGACCGATATGGTCCGCCGGCGCTGGCGCGAGCTTCCGCCGGCCGGGTTCCAATATCTCGAGCGTGGCGTCGCCCCCTTCATCGTCCTGTTCACCTACGGCCTCGCCTTCCTTCTCCTCGTCGGCGCGCTGGCCGGAACAGCCCTCGCCATCGTGGTCTCGAACCCGCACCAGGCTGCAGCCGCCGTGTTCCTGGGCTTCTTGGCGTTCGTCCTTCTCGTCGCCTGGTGGCTCCTGATGCTGTATCTGACCGCGGCGGTCATCATCGGGTCCGACCAGCTGGGCCCCACGCGCGCGCTCGATCCAACCCGCCTGTTCGCGCTCGCGCAGAGCAACCGCGAGGTCACCTTGAGGGTGGCCGTGATCTACGGTCTCGCGAGCGTTGCCTTAGCCGTGGTCGCGCTGTCGATCGGGTTGATCATCCCGGGCAGCAGCCTGATCCTGTCGATTGCCCTTCCGGCAGTGTTCGCCATGCTGGTGCCTCACCTGGCCAGATTCCGGGTCGATGCCGACCCGGCTCCAAAGCAGGCCGTCACGTCCTAGATTCATCTCGACGCCGCTGGCGAGCGAGCGACTCAGGTCCTGGTGGTGTCGTCCCACTCCGGGTGCTTGCGGAACAGGCCGCCCCACCCGATGTGCAGCCAGCGCTGCTCGTGATAGGCAGGCAGCGACGCCACCTCGCCGGCGGGCACCTCGGTCACCACGTGCTTCTCGGTGATCTTCGTGATCTTCGCCGCCGCGATCTCGACCAGGTGGCCGTCACCGTGCCGCTTCACGACGATGCCGTGAAAGATGTCTTCCTTCTCATCTCCGAGCAGGGATTCGGCCGACCCGATTCTGCTGCCGTCCTCCGTCACCACCGCAGCCCGATAGGGCATGGCCTGCCACGCCACCACGGTTTCGTCCTCAAACATGAGCTTCAGCACAGTTCACCAGAGGCTCCTTGGGGCTTCGCCCGGTATCACGTCGAAATAGCTACCCGGTCAACGTTACGAGTTACCTGCTGGGCGTGGCTCAGTCGATTCCTCCGCCTCTGCGCTAGCGATCAGGGCGGCGGCCTTGTTCGGCGCGGGCGTGCCCGTGATGTGAAGCAGGTTTCGCACGCCGCCGACCCCTGGAATCTTGAGCACCGCAGCCTCGATCCTCGTGATGTCCGCTGCCGTGTTCAGCTGACCGCGAAGCACGACGGTAGTGCCCTCGACCTCAAAGCTCAAGCGCCCACCCTATGCCGAGCACGGTCGGCGATTCGGGCCCGGCGTTCCGACCCTTTGTCGGGATCGAGCAGATACGCTCCAGCCACAGCTCCTGCCACCAGGAAGGCCGCACCCAGCCACCACCGCCCCTGTGGGTCGCTTCGCTTCTTTATCCTCCAGCTCATCCCCTACATATTCCTCTCGCCCGGCCGGCGTCGCAAGCTGTAGCAAACTGACCCGAACAAGACCGAGACAAAAAAGGAGACTGCATGGCATCCAGAGCCGGCATCAAACGAGTCGTCGTCGGCGTCGACGGTTCCCCCCATTCGCAGGCGGCACTCAAGTGGGCGATCCGGATGGCCAAGGGCATGGGATCGCAGATCACCGCGGTGTACGGCATCTACGTCCCCATGTATTTTCCGGAGCCTTACGGTACGCCCGTGCAGTTCGACGAGGAGTGGCGTAAGGACATCAGGGCGGATTTCGAGAACAAATGGTGCAAGCCGCTCAAAGCGTCGGGGCTCCGCTACCGGACCGTGATGCGCGACGGCAGGCCGGCGTCGGTGATCGGCGCGGTGGCCGATGCCGAGCACGCCGATTTGATCATCGTCGGGCGGCGCGGCCGGAGCTGGGTCGCCGAGCTCCTGTTTGGGAGCGTCAGTCACGAGCTGGCGGTGCACTCGAAGAGGCCGGTCCTCCTGATCGAGCATTAGCCGGCAGCGCATATCGACGCCGTCGCGGCGCAGTTGCTCGCCGGGGCCTGCGCAAGCACGCGAGCATCTTCTTGAAACGCTGGATGCCCAGGGCACGAGCCAGGGCCACCTCGCCGCGACCAACTAGCCTTTGAGGAGCCTTATGAACGACGCCGCGATCCAGGCCGTTGACCTCAAGAAGACATACATCACGACTCGTGGCGTGATTCGGCGCGAGCGCGTCGAGCGTGCGGCCCTCCAAGGCGCCAACCTGAGCATCGGACGCGGCGAGCTCTTTGGGTTGCTGGGACCGAACGGCGCGGGCAAGACCACGATGGTCAAGATCTTCACCACGCTGCTGCTGCCGACGTCGGGCACCGCGAAGATCCTCGACGTCGACGTCGTAAGAGATGCGCAGGCGGTTCGCAAGCGCATCGGCTTCGTCTTCGGCGGAGAGCGCGGCCTGTACTGGCGCCTGTCCGGCCTCGACAACCTTCGCTACTTCTCTGACCTTTATCGAATTCCTCCCGACGTCTCGCGCAAGCGCATACCCGAGCTGCTCGAGCGGCTTGGCCTGCTGGGCCGCGAGCGCGACAAGGTCGAGACCTACTCCCGCGGCATGAAGCAGCGGCTACACCTCGCGAGGGGCCTGCTCAACGACCCCGAGGTGCTGTTCCTGGATGAGCCGACCA
>JBOHUP010000295.1:0-13518 GCA_050734615.1 Candidatus Dormibacteraceae bacterium
CCTACGACGCGATCAACGCCGAGGGCGACTACCTGGGTGGCGCGATCGCGCCCGGAGTCGAAATCTCGCTCGATGCGCTCGTCTCCCATACCGCGATGCTCCGCCGGGTCGAGCCGATCGCGCCCGACTCGGTGATCGGGCGGAACACGGTCACCTCGATCCAGTCCGGGCTGGTCTGGGGGTTCGTCGCCCAGGTGGAAGGCATGGTCGAGCGAATGATTGGCGAACTTGGCGGCTCGGCCAGGGTGATCGCCACCGGCGGCCAGGCGGCGCTGGTGGCCGGCCTCACACAGGTCATCGAGATCACCGACCCGCTGCTGACCCTCGAAGGTTTAAGGCTTATCTACGCTCAAAACTCGGACGGCGGTGCTAGATAAGACCTGGTGAACCAACCTTCTTGATGGCCGGCCAGCCATTCCACCTGTATCTCGACGGCAGCCTCGACCAGGCCGGGGTGTCTCGCGCCCTTGCCGGCGTCGGCCTCGAAAGCGAGGCCCTGGCCGATCCGGCCTCCGTGATCAAGCCGGCGCTTATCCTGCTGCCGCCGGGTCAGGCCGCCCCCGACGGTCTGGCGGACATCGCCATGACCGTACCGCTGGATACGTCTCCGCCGGCGCTTCGCGAGCTCATCCGCATCGGGATGGAGAATGTCGCGCTCAAGCAGCAGGTCACGTGGTTCGAGGAACAGGCCCGGCGCCAGCACCGGCAGTTCGCAGAGCTCAACCGCATCGGGATCGCCCTATCCGCGGAGAGGGACATCACGAAATTGCAGGAATTCATCCTGCTGACCATGCGCCAGCTCACCAACGCCGACGGCGCCAGCCTGTGGCTCAAGTCGATCGACGACGGCGTGGCGATGCTGTTCCTGGCCTCGAGCCAGAACAACTCGCTCGCCAACACCTACTCCGCATTCAAGGTACCGGTTGACGACAAGTCGGTCGTCGGGTACACGGTTTCGGCCGGCTCCAGCCAGATCTACGACGACGCCTACAATCCGCCGCCCGGCAAGCCCAGGGGCGGCAAGGGCTTCGACGCTCAGTTCGGCTACCGCACCAAGTCGATGCTGACCGTGCCGATGCGCAACTACAACCATGATGTGGTGGGAGCCGTCCAGCTGATCAACGCGAAGCGCCGGTTCGAGACCAGGCTCACGGTCGACAACGTCGGAGCCGAGGTCGTGAGCTTCCGGCCCGAGGACCTGGAGATGATCGAGTCCATCGCCAGCCAGGCCGCCGTCGCCCTCGACAACAAGACCCTGCTGGACTCGATCCAGGCGCTGTTCGACGGCTTCGTCCAGGCCAGCGTCACGGCGATCGAGCAGAGAGACCCGAGCACCGCCGGTCACTCGGGTCGCGTCGAGAAGCTGACCACCAGCCTCGCGCGGGCGGTCACAGGCCTGGGCGGTGGCAAGTTTCGCGACGTTCACCTGACCGAGGACCAGTTCAAAGAGCTCCGCTACGCGTGCCTGCTGCACGACTTCGGCAAGGTCGGCGTCCGCGAGCACATCCTGATCAAGGCGAAAAAGCTGATCCCGGGCCAGCTCGAGGTGATCCAGTCGCGCTTCGAGTTCGTCGAGCGGTCGGTCCAGGTCAAGTACGCGACCGAGAAGCTCGAGGCCATGCGCAACGGGAGCGGGGGGTCATCGGTCCTGGACGAGATCGACCGGCGGCTGCAGGTGGAGCTGGCGCAGCTGGACGAGTGGATGAGGCACATCGTGGCCGCGAACGAGCCGACCGTGCTGCCTGAGGACAAGGCTTCGCTCCTCGAGGCACTTTCGGGGCAGACCTATTACGACATGGCCGGCCGGCCGCATCCGATGCTGGATCCGCAGGAGTTCCGATTCCTCAGCATCCGCAAGGGCACCCTCGATCATCAGGAGCGCCTCGAGATGGAGTCGCACGTGACGCACAGCTTCCATTTCCTCAGCAAGATCCCGTGGACCCCGGTGATGAAAGGCATCCCGGAGATCGCGTACGGCCATCACGAAAAGCTCGACGGCTCGGGCTACCCGCGAGGGTTGACGGCAGACCAGATTCCGATCCAGGCCCGCATGATGACGATCTCGGACATCTACGACGCGCTGACCGCACAGGACCGCCCCTATAAACGAGCGGTCCCCACGAGCACCGCGCTCGACATCCTGCACGGCGAGGCGGACCAGGGCAAGCTCGACAAGGACCTGCTCGACATCTTCATCACCAAAGAGATCTACCAGTCCACAGCGGTGCGATGAGGATCAAGTTCTGGGGCACGCGAGGCACTCGACCGACCCCGGGCAGGCGGACTCTTCGATATGGCGGCAACACGACGTGTATCGAGGTGCGGGACAAGGCCAACAATCTCCTCATCGTCGATTCCGGCTCGGGCATCGCGGAGCTGGGGGCGACTTTCAGCCCGACCGAGCCGCTGCAGGCGCACCTTCTGATCACGCACACGCACCTGGACCATATCCAGGGCTTTCCATTCTTTCTCCCGGCATTCGTACCGGGGACGCATCTCACCATCGTCGGACCGTCCGGCTCTGCGAAATCGCTGCAGGCGGCTTTCGCCGACCAGATGGACCCCGCCTACTTCCCGGTGAGATTGAGCCACATGCCGGCGGAGATGGAGTTCATCGAGCGCAACCCGGGCGAGACCTTCGAAGTCGGCGGGCTGAGGATCACGCCCCACCTGCTGATGCACCCGATTCCCACGTTCGGCTACCGGATCGATGAGGGGTCGTCTCGCTTCACCTTCGCCACCGATAACGAGGTCGCGATGTTCACCAACGAGGCGAACGGGACGCTGAAGGAGCTGGCCAACTGGTGCCGTGACTCGGACCTGCTGGTCCACGACGCGCAGTACAGCACCGAGGAGTACAAGACCCACGCAGGCTTCGGGCACTCCACCTATGAAGAGGCGCTCTCGCTCGCCGAGCAGGCCGGTGCCAAGGAGCTCGCCTTCTTCCACCACGACCCGCTTCACTCGGACACCGACATCGACGCCTTGATCGAAGAGGCTCTGGGGACCCATCGCCAATCCGGCGGTGCGGAGGTCAATGCCTTCCCCGCCGCCGAGGACCAGGAGATAGCGCTCTAGCCCACAGCCGCTAGTCTTTTCCGATCGTGAAGGAGAAGGAAAAGGCCGACGCGGAGCTGGACCTGCCGGCGGTCATGCGCGACCGGCGGGAAAAGCTCGAGCGTCTTCGGGCGAGCGGCGTCGAGCCGTACTCTCGTGGCTTCCGCCCGACCCAGACGACGCAGTCGGCGCGCGACCTGCTCGGCGAGAGCGAGCGGACGGGCCAGGTCTCGCTCGCCGGACGCCTGATGGTCAAGCGCGCCCAGGGCGGCGTGGTGTTTGCCGACCTGCAGGACGGCCTGGGCCGCATGCAGCTGATGGCCACCCGGGAGATCGTGGGGGAAGCGGACTTCGCCGGCTTCGCCGACCTCGACGCCGGCGACATCATCGGCGCCACGGGGCCGATCTTCCGCACCAAGAGGGGCGAGGTGACGCTCGAAGTCCACTCCTTCCAGCTGCTCACCAAATCGCTGCGGCCCCTCCCGGAGAAATGGCACGGGCTCAAGGACGTGGAGATCCGGTACCTGCAGCGCTACGTCGACCTCATAGCGAACCCACAGGTCCGCGAGGTGTTCCGCGCACGGACGAAGATCATCACCTCGATCCGCGGCCTGCTTGACGAGCGAGGCTTTCTTGACGTCGACACGCCGGTGCTGCAGGAGGTGCCGGGCGGCGGCCACGCGCGGCCGTTCGTCACGCACCACAACTCGCTCGACCGTGACCTGTACCTGCGCATCGCGCTAGAGCTCCACCTCAAGCGATTGCTGGTGGGTGGATTCGAGCGCGTCTATGAGATCGGCCGGGTCTTCCGCAACGAGGGCCTGTCACCGCGCCACAACCCCGAGTTCACGATGCTCGAGTGCTACCAGGCATATGCGGACTACGACGACGTGATGAGGCTCGTCGAAGACCTGGTGGTTGTCTCGGCGATGGCCGCGGGTCGCCAGCTCGAAACTTCCTACCAGGGCGAGGCCGTGAACCTCACGCCGCCATTCCGCCGCGAGCGGATGGCCGACCTCGTGCTCGAGCACACCGGCCGGCACGCGGTCGGGCAAGAGCTCAACGACCTGTTCGAGGAGCACGTCGAACCGCGCCTGCGCCAGCCGACCTTTGTCACCGATTACCCGGTAGAGATCTCGCCACTCGCGCGGCCGCGCGATGACGACCCTGGGTTCGTCGAGCGCTTCGAGCTGATCATCCTCGGGCGTGAGTACGCGAATGCCTTCACCGAGCTGACCGACCCCGTCGATCAGCGCGCGAGGTTCGAGGCCCAGGCCGCCCGGCGGGCTGCGGGCGACGTGGAGGCGCATCCGATGGACGAGGATTTCCTCCGTGCGGTCGAATACGGATTGCCGCCCTGTGGCGGCCTGGGGGTTGGGATCGATCGCCTGGTGATGCTCCTGACCGACCAGCCGTCGATCCGCGACGTGATCCTGTTCCCGGTCATGAAAGCCGAGAGCTAGGCAAGTGTTGCCGCTCGAGCTGATTCGCAAGGATCCGGACCGCGTGCGGCGAGCCGCCGATCTCAAGGGCGAGCCTGCGCCGATTGACGAGATCCTGACGCTCGACGAAGAGTGGCGGGAGTATCTGCATAAGGCCGAGTCGATCAAGGCCGAGCAGAACCGTCTGTCAAAGGACTTCGCCAAGACGCGCGACGAGGCTCTGAAGGTGAGGCTGCGCGAGATGGCGGACAGCTCGAAAGGGGCGCTGGCCAGGGCGGACGAGGTCAAGCAAGAGCTCGACGACCTCCTGCTCCGGGTGCCGAACCTGTTCCACGACTCGGTCCCGATCGGCGAGACGGAAAAGGACAACGTGGTCGCCAGGGAGTGGGGGAGCAAGCCCGACCTCGGCTTGGCCGCGCGCACACATTACGACCTGGGCGAGTCGCTCGGGATCATGGACTTCGAACATGCCGCCCGTGTCTCTGGCTCGCGATTCGCGTTCTTGATCGGCGAAGGCGCGCGTCTGGAACGAGCGTTGGTCCAGTTCATGCTCGACGTCCACACCCGCGAGCACGGTTACACGGAGGTATGGCCGCCGATGCTGGTGACCTCCGCATCGATGGTCGGCACGGCAAACCTACCGAAATTCGCGGACGCTGCCTTCAAGGTCGAGGGCGAGGACCTGTGGCTGATCCCGACCGCGGAGGTCCCGGTCACCAATTTCCATCGCGACGAGATCCTCGACGTGGATCGGCTGCCGATGAAGTACGTCGCCTACGCGCCCTCGTGGCGCACGGAGGCCGGCGCGGCGGGAAAGGACACGCGCGGCTTCATCCGGATGCACCAGTTCTCCAAGGTCGAGCTGGTCAAGGTCACCAGGGCGGAGACCTCGATGGACGAGTTCGAGAAGCTTGTCGCAGACGCGGAGGACATCCTGCGGCGTTTGGGCCTCCACTACCGCGTCCTGTCGATGTGCACCGGCGACATGGGCTTTGCCCAGTACAAGAAGTACGACCTCGAGGCGTGGGCGGCGGGCCTGGGGCGATATCTCGAAGTCTCGTCCTGCTCCCTGTTCAACGACTTCCAGGCCATGCGGGCCAACATTCGATACCGCGCGGAACGAGGCGCGCCGCCGCATTTCGCGCACACGATCAACGGGAGTGGCCTGGCGCTGCCGAGGACCATCGACGCGATCATAGAGACGTACCAGCGGCCGGACGGGACGATCACCGTCCCGGAGGCGCTGCGGCCTTACGTGGGTGGGGACGAGCGGATCGGGGTACGTTGAGTTCCTAGAATCCGAGGTGCCTCTCGGAGGGGTGGCCGAGTCCGGTTGATGGCGACGGTCTTGAAAACCGTTATAGGTGCAAGCCTATCCAGGGTTCAAATCCCTGCCCCTCCGCCAATCGTGCGCTCTTGGTTGGCCCCGCCGGCCGAGCCACTCCTACTTCCCGATCAGGGCATCGGTCGCTTTGATGACGACCAGACCATCACGCCGGATAGACCACGACGTCTGTGGCTTTGAAGGAGAGCCAGACCTCTCCTCCCTGGGCGAGGCCGAGCTCCACCATCGAGGCGGGTGTCACCTCGGCGACGAGCGGGACCTCGCCCACGATACGAACACGCACACGGTCGCCAAGGAGCTCGATGCCGTCGGCCCGCCCCTTCCACACATTGCGAGGACTTCCCTCCGGCCGCTCCCGATGAACCGAAACGGCGCGTGGGTGAACCACCGCAAAGACCGTACCCGCCACTGCATCAGTCGCCGCCACCACAGCGCCTCCCGGGATGCGGACCGACCCGTGATCCGCCTCTCCGCGCAGGAGGTTGACGCCGACCAGGTCCGCGACATACTTCGACCTGGGATGCTCGGTGACCTCGGCCGGCGTGCCGGCCTGCACCTGGCGCCCTTTCTCCATGACGATCAGGCGGTCCGCGAGAGTGGCGGCCTCGAGCGGGTCATGCGTGACGACCAGGCGAATACCGTCGAATGTCTCGAGATGGCGCTTGAGGTCCCGGCGAACCTCAGCGCGGATGGTCGCGTCAAGGGCGGCGAGGGGCTCGTCGAGGAGAAGCAGTCGCGGGTTCGGCGCCAGGGCGCGGGCCAGAGCGACACGCTGCCGCTCTCCGCCTGACAGCTGAGCCGGCTTTGCGTTCGCGTAGCTCTTCAGCCCCACTCGGTCCAGCCAGCGCAACGCCCGCTCGTTCGCCTCAGGCCGAGGCGTGCCGCGTGAGCGGAGGCCGAACGCAACGTTGTCGCGAACGCTCATGTGGGGAAAGAGAAGGTAGTCTTGGAACACAACTCCAATCGAGCGCTCCTCAGTGGGGACGTAGCGTCGCGTGGCCGCATCCTCGAGCACGTCGCCGTCCAGCTCGATGCGCCCGGAGTCAATCGGAACCAGGCCCGCTATCGCTCGCAGCAGGGTAGTTTTGCCTGCGCCATTCGGACCCAGCAGGGCAACGACCTCGCCTTCGCGGAGCGCAAAGTCCATGTCGAGCTCGAGAGCGCCGAGCATCAACCGCACCGCGACATCCAGGCTCATGCGGAGCCGAGCCAGCGATCCCTGAGCCCAACCAACACGAGCAGTGAGACGGCCAGCAGAACCAGGCTGAGAATGAACGAAGACTCAGGATTGGTCTCCAACAGGAGATAGACCGCAAGTGGCATGGTCTGGGTGACTCCTGGGAAATTGCCCGCGAAGGTGATGGTCGCGCCGAACTCGCCAAGAGCTCGAGCCCAGCACAGCACCGCGCCGGCAAATAGAGAAGGAGCGATGAGGGGCAGCGTCACCCTGGTGAAAATCGTCCAGCGGCGCGCGCCTAGCGTGCGGGCGGCTTCCTCGTAGCGGCGATCCATAGACCGCAGACCCGCTTCGACGGTCAGGACCAGAAACGGCATGGCTACGAATGCCTCAGCCATGACCACTCCGGCGGTGGTGAACGGAAGGGTGATGCCAAACGTGCTGTCCAGCCACGAGCCGAGCAGCCCGCGCCGGCCGAACGCGAGCAGCAGGGCGAAGCCGCCGACAACCGGCGGCAGAACCATGGGCAGCGTCGTGAGTGCCCGAAGCACGGTTCGGCCGGGAAAGTCAACACGGGCGTAAACCCAAGCGAGAGGAACGCCGAGCACAAGGCCCAACGCGGTGGCGGACAGCGACGCCTCGAGCGACAACCTGAGGGCCACCAGCGTGTCGGCGGCCGTCAATGATCGCCAGGCGGTTGACCAGGGAGTCCTTACGATCAGGCCGACAAGCGGCACGATGAAGAAGGCGGCCCCGCCGGCCGCCAGCACCCCGATCGCCAGGGGCGCCCGTTCGCGCCTCACAGCTCAGACGTGTTGGAAGCCGAACGTCGCCAGGGCTGACTGGCCTGCGGCGGAGACCACATAGGCGATGAAGGCATTTGCGACGTCAAGGTTCCTGGAGCCCTTGACGGCCACGATCGGGTAGGTCGCAATGACGTTGTCAGCATCAGGGATGGGGACACCCTGGACCTTGCTGCCGGCAGCCCGCACGTCGGTGGTGTAGACGATTCCGGCGTCGGCCTCGCCCAGCTCGACCTTGGCGATCACCGATCTGACATCGGTTTCGAGGCTCTTGGGGGTGACGGTGACGCCGGCGGTGGCAAGTGCCCGCAGTGCATATTTGCCTGCAGGAACCGCGGGCCCTTCTGAGATGTAGATGACCCCTGGCCTGGCAAGGCCGGCCAGGCTTCTGATGCCTTTGGGGTTCCCGGGCGCGACCACGATTTCGAGCTTGTTGTGAGCAAACACCTGAGGGGCACCGACGGTGAATCCGTTTGAGGTGATCTTGGACATGTTTGTGGTATCAGCCGAGGCGAACACATCGGCCTGCGCGCCCTGCTCGATTTGAGTCACGAGTGTGGGCGTACCGGCAAAGTTGAACTGCACGGTCACGCCGCTGTGCGTGTGTTGAAACGAGGTCCCCAGGGCTTTGAACGAATCGGTGAGCGAGGCGGCGGCGAAAACCGAGATCGTTCCGCGGAGCGGGTTTGATGAGCCTGCGGCGGGATGCGAGCCGCCGCCGCAGGCGGCAACGAGCAGCGTAAGAGCCGTGATCACGAACGAGGTCCGACGCGGCATCAGAACCTCCTCAGCTCCGTGGCAGCTCGATCACGACGTTGGTCGATTTGATCGACGCTATCGCCAGCACGCCAGGCCTCAGCCCCAGCTCCTCAGCAGCGTCGCGTGTCATCAGCGACACGATGCGGTGGGGACCCGCTTGCATCTCGACCTGGGCCATGACCCCATCCTTGACGACTCGCGTCACGATCCCCTGGAAGCGGTTGCGGGCGGACTCGCGAACCGCGACTGGCGTGCTGGGTCGGGGCTGCGCCGCCATGTATCGGGCCAGGGCGGCACCATCAATCTGTCTGTGGCCTCCCGCCGAGTGACCGGTCTTGATCAGGCCGGAATCGATCAGGCGTCTCACGGTGTCTGGGCTGACCCGCAGCAGCTCAGCCGCCTGCCCAATCCTCAGTGTCTTGGCCATTCTGCGAAATATAGCAAATGCGGCTATCTGGACCAAACAGCCGCGGCGATGAGGCAGGATCTGGACAATGACATTGCAGTTGCTAGAGTTCTTGCGGCTCGATCTGCCCGGGGCCACGACCTGTCGCGGGCATGACCCGCCGGGCGGGACAGCGGAAGCCCCAGGTGACGGGGTCGCTGAACGTCTGGCCGCCGAGCCGGATCAACCAAACCTGCCACCAGCGGTTTCAATGGCGGGAGCTCGAACAGTTAGACCCATTTGCGCCGGCGCTCACCAAACTGCCTGTGAGCGCGTTCACGACCTCTGCGATCGGCGATCGTTAGGAGCTCATCGTGCATATTGCCCTTGCTGCAATAGTCTTCTTGGCCACCCTGGCGACGATCGTCATCCGGCCTTGGCGGCTTAGCGAAGCCTGGACGGCGGGCGCCGGGGCGATCCTGATGGTGGTCACGGGGACCTTGACGCTGCCGGCGGCGGCGTCCGCCGTGTTCTCGGAATGGAACCTGCTGCTCTTCTTCCTTGGGTTGATGCTGACCGCTGCGGTGGCGGACATGGCTGGTTTCTTCGACTGGGCGGCAGCGCTTGCGGTAGCTGTGGCGAAAGGAAGTGGCCGAAGGCTGCTGCTCAGCGTATTCGGCGTTGGCGCACTGATCACGACGTTCCTTTCCAACGATGCCACAGCGGTGATCCTGACCCCGGTCGTCTACACGATGGCTACGCGTCTGCGGCTGCGGGTGATGCCCTATCTGTTCGCGGCCTGCTTTGTCGCCAATGCCGCGTCAATGACCTTGCCGATCTCCAACCCGATCAACGTTCTGACAGGCGAGCGTCTACGGGCGCCCCTCGGGACCTACGAGCTACATCTACTCGCGGCCTCGGTCGCGTCGGTCCTCATCACGGTTGGGATTTTCATGGTGATCTTCTGGCGTACGACCGGGGTTCATTTCCAGTACGACTGGAGATCCGCGCTTGCCGTGGCGCGGCCCGATCCAAGCTTCTTCAATCTCGTCCTTGGCGGTCTCTGCGTCCTGGCTTTGGCCTACGTGGTCGGGTCTGCATTGTTGTGGCCCCTCGGCGTGGTGGCCACGGCCGGCGGTGGGGGACTCGTCCTGATCGCCGCCACGAGGAAGCGACTGTCGCGCGCACATCTCGGCGCACACCTCAGCCCAGCCCTGTTCGTTTATATCGCGGGGCTCTTCATCCTGGTGCGGGGCATCCAGGACGCGGGCATCACCGCCGTCTTGATCTCCGGGGCGGTGAGCAAAGCGAGCGATGCGACCAGGGCGGTCGCGAGCGGCTTGCTTGGGAGCGCTATCGCGAGCAACCTCATCAACAACCTTCCCGCCTCGCTTGTCTTCATCTCGGGCGCCCAGACCGGTGGCGTTGCCCCTGGTCTGCAGTCGCCATTCCTGTTCGGAGCGTTGGCAGGAGCCGACTTGGGGCCGAACCTCACGCCGGTAGGAGCGCTCTCGACGATGCTGTGGCTGGTGATCGTGCGGCGTCGTGGGGTGGAGGTGTCAGCCTGGGACTTCCTGCGCATTGGAGCCCTGGTCGCGCCATTGACGCTCGCGGCCGCGGTGATGCTGATCGCATTCAGCTTTCGCTGAACGGACAATGGTGAGACAGATGCGCGCCCTCGTTCTCATCGACGGCCTCCACACTGTCGAACTGCTTTCGGCGCTGTCACGGCTGGCTCCCCTAGAGCAAGCCGAATTGCTTCTCGTTTGTGTCCGCGGGCCACACTCGCGGGCCGGCCTCGAGATGGTGAGAGGAGGGCCCGGCTGGCGTGGTCTGCCCCCGCATCTCGAGCGGGCGATCGCCGATGCGGAGCAAGCGAACGTTGCGGACGCTTTGCGCGAAGCCGAAACCCTGGCGCTGCCAATCGCGGCGTCGGTCAAACCGATCACGGCCGCAGGCGAGGCCGGCCGTGTTGTTTGCCAGATCGCGGCGGCGGAAGAGGTCGATTTGGTCGTGGTGCGCGCGGGCGGCCGGGACCTGCGAGGTGTCGGACCCAGGTCACTGGGACCGGCGGCGCGATTCATAACCGATCACAGTCCATGTCCCGTCTTGCTGATCCGGTGAGCCTGGACGCCTACGACGCCCCGACTGCTTTCTAACCTGTGGACGAGGGCGGCGGCTGACACGAATGCTGATTAGCACCGCTCAACTCGCCGAGGGCGCCACCTTGTTACCTGGCCGCTTCAGGGGTCGTTTGCGCAGCAAGGAGATTTGAAAATGCACCCAACCTGGCGCTCGATCCTGATCCCGGCGGCGGTTGCAGTGGCTTGTTCGGTGGCGGTCGCCCCGATCGTGCTGGCGTCTCAGAGGCCGGCGCTGCTGATCACCTCATCCTCGGCGGCGGCGACCCCGGTCGAAACCGGCGTGTTCACGAGCGGCGACGCTACCGTGTCCGTCAAGCCCGACCTGGCGACGGTCTCGGCCGGCGTCGATTCTCAGCAGGCCACCGCGGCCGCCGCTCAGAGCGACCTCGCGGCCAAGGCCGGAAAGCTGATCGCGCGACTCAAGGGCCTTGGCGTCGCAGACGCCGACCTTTCGACCGCGGGCTACTGGGTCGGCCCGACCTACAGCCCTGGCGGCCAGACGATCAATGGCTACCAGGCAACCGAGATGTTGATGGTCAAGTGGCACAGCGTGGATTCGGTGGGCAAGACGCTCGACGCCATCGTCCAGGAGGGCGGAGCCACGACCATCAGCGTCGGCTTTGGGCTGGCCGATCCGAAGTCCGCTGAGGCCAGCGCCCGCACGCAGGCGATCGGGGATGCGCGCTCGAAGGCGCAGGCCATGGCCGGCGCTGCCGGGGTCAGGCTAGGTCAGGTTCTTCGCGTCAGCGACCTGGCGACCGCGAGCCGCTTTCCGACGCAGTTCAACTACGGAATGGCGGCCGCCGTACCGGCCACGACCCAGGTACCCGTCGGACAGGTGGCCGTCCAGGTCAGCGTCGAGGTCGACTTCGCGATCGCCTAAAGGGCGGTGAACAGGGTCACCGCTCCACTGGCGATGAGGACGATGCTCCAGCCGAGATCGAGGTTGAACCAGCCACGTCGCAGGATGCCAAGGCCGACCTTCTCGTAAACGACCATCGAGACGACGCCCATCACGATCAGCATCGCCGTGACGTGAAGCGAGGCAGCCGCCACCGCTTGCAGCGATATCTCGCTGAGGCTGTGGTAAGTCGCATAAACCGGCAGGCCGAGAAGGACCGGTGCGAGCATCAAGCCCGCGCCGTGGGCCGACGACATCAGGAACGACCAGGTGGCAAGGCCTCCGAACCCCATGCGCATACCGAAGCCGCCGGGATGGGTGCGTGGGCGAGCCAGCTTGTACAGGCCGAAGCTGATGAGGACCAGCGCGGCGAGCAGCCGCACAAATACAGGCGGAATGAATTGCTCCGTCAACGAGACGACGACGACCACGACGACGATCGATGCTTCGTGGCCGATCGCGATTGGGAGCAGCGATCCGAGCACGGCTTGACGGCTCTTTTCCTGCAGGCCGCGCGCGACCGCGAAGAGCCAACCCATCCCGGGGTTGACTCCGTGGTAGGCCCCAAGCAGCACGAGCGCCGCCCAGGGCCACCAGCCGCTGCTCACGAGTAGCAGTAGGAGTCGGACGAGGCGTCGCCGCCCTCGAGGTGGATTTGGTGCGTTCGCTGTTCGAACTCGGTGAAGAATCCGTTATCGAGGCCCAGGCCGCCTTCCGGCCCGGCGTGAATGAGGGTCGCCCAGCTCTTGATGCCTTCGGGGTAGAACTGCTCGTCCCAACTGGCGTAAAGGGAGTTGGTCAAGTAGATTCGCTTGCCGTCGCGGCTGACCTCGACCATCTGCGGAGCGCCATTGAGCGGCCCGCTGGTCGGGTGCGCGGCTTTCCGAACTATTCCGCCGAGGTGGACGCTGCCGGTCTTCTTGGGCTTGAACGGATCGCTGACGTCGTACCGCAGGAATTCACCGGTGCCCCAGGCGGATACGTAGAGCCACCGGTCGTCGAGCGAGAGGTTGATGTCGGTGACCAGGGGCGGCACCGCCTTGAAGCCTTTGAGGAGCGGGGGCAGATCATCCGGGTCCGCCGGCTCGGCGGGGATTTCGATGACCTTCTCGACCTTGTACGAGGAGCCGTCGAGGTACCAGGTCCAGACCGATGCGCTCAGGTCCTTCAGGCTGGTCACGACTCCGGCGAAGCCGTATGCCTTGCTCGGGTCGTGGGCCGGACGCAGCTCGAGCACCATCTGGTTCTCCTTCCCAAGGTCGATCTCCTGGCGGTGCCGGCGCTTGGGCAGGTCCCAGATGTGCAGCTTGTGGCCGTACCCGCCTGCGAGCAGGATTTCCGGGTTGACGCCGCCTTCAACCATGTTGGGCGTGCCCCACTCGCTGGTTATCGCGGTGTCGTAACCGAGGTGCCACCAGAAGTCGTAGGCGAGCTCCTGCGGACCGCGGTCGATCTCCCACCGTCCCTTCACGACGAACGAGTCGTGGTCGATGATGAAAATGCCT
>JBOHUP010000296.1:0-1653 GCA_050734615.1 Candidatus Dormibacteraceae bacterium
CTCGCCTCCGAAGCCAGCATCATCCTCACCTTCCGCTTGCGCAACTGCGTGTTGAGGGTACGGATGAACTCGAAGATGCCGGTGTCCTGGCTGTGATGCTCGCCGAACGTCTCGTAGTCCCAGCCCACCGTGACCAAGTCTCCCCAGGTCTCACGCACCCAGAACGCATATGTGTCGGACATCAGCGGCCACATCTTCCACGTCCGGTTGGAAAACCGGTACCCCACGTCATCCGAGAGGTCGTGGTGCCGGACTAGCAAACCCAGGTGCTGGCCAGGATATCGGTAGACGTGGGTCGGCTCTCGCCACCCCATCTGCCAGATCCGACCTTCCATGAACGCCCCCGTGAACCCGCATTGCTGGAGCGCGAAGTACACGTCGTTGGACATGAACATCTCGGTGGTGTCGGCGACGGCGACGGGCTTCTGGAAAACGTCCTCGAGCCGCTTGCGAGCCCACAACATCGACTCCTTGAAGGCAACGATGTCCAGGTACATGAGCCAGGAGTGATACGGCTCGACGCACACGACCTCGACGTTCGGGCTCGCACAAAGCCGCTTGAAGGAATCCAGGGTCTTGTTGCCCCAGCGCTCGGCCTGGACGAGAAAAGAGTTGCTGAAACCGATCGACATCCTCCAGCCACGCTTGGTCAGGTCGCGGAACATGGCTGTGGCCGGCACATAACTCCGCTCGGCCACCTTCTCGAAGTAGCGACGGTCCATCTCCTCGTCGAACAGGTAAGACGGGAAATCCTCGGGCGCGGTGCCAGGCGGTATCACACGCGCCGGCAACCTCAGCCTGCGCGGCTGGTGGACCAGCGCGTAAGGGACCATGCGCTCAGCCATGTGCAACTTCTCGAATCGCGGTGGGCCTCGCGGCGCGTGACCGTGCCGGCTTTCGGGCCGGCTGCTCGCTGTCGGGCAGTGCGACGGACTGAAGGGCCGCTGCGAACTCCACGCGCAGAAGCAGCTGATCGATCACCTTCTCCCACGCGTATGCCCTGGCCGTCAGGCGGCCGCGACGGCGGATCGAGGCCACCAGCTTCGGCCTCGACTTCAACAGGTTGAGCTGGGTGACGAGCTCGATCGGGTCGTCGGTCTCCAGCACGACGGCATTGCGGTAAGCCTCCGCGTAATCCTCGCCTGTCGAGCCTGTCACGGCCAGGCCGCCCGCGGCCATGACCTCGAGCCCAACCAGGCCGAACGGCTCGTGCCCCGAGTTGGCGAGCACGGCATCGCAGGCCGAATACAACAGGGCAACCAGGGATTCCGGGACGAAGCTCGTCAGGTTGATCACGTCCGCGTCGGGGTTCTCCCGCAGCAGCGCGGACAGGCCCTGGGCATCGGGCGGGGTCATTGCGTGCAGGACCGTGAGGCCCTGATGCTGGGCATGGTTGATCACCTCGGCCCCGTGTGACTCCCGTCCGCCCCGAATCAAGAACCTGACGCGCCTGCCGCGACGCTTGATGTAGGCGGCGGCGGAGACGGCCATCAGCCATCGCTTGTCTGGATCGAAGCGGCCGATCTTGAAGCAGAAGTGGTCGGCGCCGGCGGCGGCCTTCAGCTCCGCGGCCGCCTCCGGGTCGGCGTCCCGGATCGAAGACCTCGGGATGCCGTTGGGAATCACTATCGGGTTCTGTCCACCCTCCCACAT
>JBOHUP010000297.1:0-5151 GCA_050734615.1 Candidatus Dormibacteraceae bacterium
CCATCAAGCCGTACTCCACGCCGTTGTGGACCATCTTCACGAAGTGACCAGAACCCTCGGGCCCCGTACGCACCAGGCCACCGCCGTCGGGAGCAAGGTCTTTGAACAGAGGGAGGCAGTGGTCGTAAACGTCCTGCTCGGCGCCCACCATGAGGCAGTACCCGTACTCGAGCCCCCAGATGCCGCCCGAGGTCCCGGCGTCCATGTAGTGCATGCCCTTCGCGTTGATTCGCGCGCAGTCCTGCATCGCGATCTTCCAGTTCGTGTTGCCGCCGTCGATGATGATGTCGCCGGGATCGGCGAGCTCGATCAGCTTGTCGATGCTCTGGGTCGTCGGATCGCCCGCGGGCACCATCACCCACATCACGCGTGGTCTATCGTGGAACTTGGCCACGAAGTCCTCCCACGACGTGGCGCCGACCGCCCCCTTGCCCGCCAGCGTTTTCACGGCGTCCTGTGAGAGATCAAAAGCGATCATCCGGTGGCCTCGCTTGAGCAGGCGCTGGACCATGTTGCCGCCCATCCGGCCGAGCCCGACCATCCCCATCTCCATGGCGCTTTCCTCCCGCGGACTTACTTGACTGCCGCTTTGGTGGCCGCGGCCAGGGCCTTCCACGCGGCCGCCGGCGCACGCCCGAGCGTCACGCGCAGGACAGGAAGACGCCGGGAGCTCAGCGACTCGAGATCGCCCAGCGACTGGGCCTGCTTGAGCACGGAGAAACTGTACGGCTGCCCTGGTATCGCGACGTCGCGTCGGTCGTCCTGCACGATCTGAAGGAACAGCCCGGTCTTCGGGCCACCCTTGTGCAGCTGGCCTGTGGAATGCAGGAAGCGCGGCCCGTAGCCGGCCGTGGTGGCGATTTGCATAGCGTCTCGCACAGCGATGCGCATGGCGGCGATCGCCGCTTCGGACCCGGCCGTCCGAGTCGTGTAGGCCATGATCGCGAAGTACGCACCGGGCTTGGCCTTGTCGAGCAGCGAGCGGATTGCCGCCCGAGCCCTGGCCGCTGCCATCGATTCGGCCGCGGGCAGCCTACCGGTGCTCTTGAACTTCGCGAGCACCTTCTTGGTGTTGTCCTTCGACTCCTGGACGTTCGGCTGATCGAACGCGTCGATGCCCATGATCGAGCCCGCGATGGCAACCGCGATCTCCCATCGCAGAAATTCGCCGCCCAGGTCGAGCTTGTCGCGCATGGTGAGCGTCACGACCGGAAGGCCGGCCTTCTCCAACGCCTGCACGGCGCGGTTGGGCGGGTCGGCGTCCAGGCGGATGTAGACGTAGAGCCTGTCGTCGCCATACACAGAAGGCTTGCCGAGCGGCTCGCCCTCGACCGGGACGATGCCCTTGCCCTCTTTGCCTGTGCTCTCCGCGATCAGCTGCTCCACCCAGTAGCCGAACGCCGCCACCTTCGGCGAGGTGATCAGGGTCAACTTGTTGCGGCCTTGCGTCGCGAGCCGGCCCATCACCGCTCCGAGCCACATGCCGGGGTTGGCCTCGACCGCCACGGAGTCGGCGCACGAATGCCCCATCTCGACCGCGCGCTCGAGCAGCTCCGTGACGTCCACACCCATCAGCGCGCCGGGCACGAGACCGAAGTACGACAGGGCCGAATAGCGCCCGCCGATGTCCGGCGGGTTGGAGAAGATCCATCGGAAACCATGCGCTCTGGCGAGCTTTTCGAGACCTGTGCCGGGGTCGGTGATGGCCGCGAAGTGGCGGCCCGCCTTCCCCGCCCGCCCGTTCTTGTTGACCTGGTCCCAGAAGTAGGCAAAGTGCGACAGCGTCTCGGTCGTCTCGCCTGATTTCGAGGCGACGACGAAGAGAGTGTCCTGGATGCGGATCTTGGCCCGGATGGCCAGGATCGTCGCCGGGTCGGTCGTGTCGAGCACGTGCAGCCTGGGGTGGCCCTTGACGATGCCGAAGGTGTTGCGCAAGACATCGGGACAGAGGCTCGAACCGCCCATGCCGAGCAGCACGACGTCCGAGTAGGTGCGCCCGTGAGCCGCGAGCTCTCGGAGCTCGGCCGATTTCTCCAGCATCATCTCGGCGACGTTCAGCCAGCCCAGCCGGTCGCGTATCTCGTCGCGCTTGGCCGGATCAGAGCTCCAGAGCGTGGAGTCCTTCGCCCAGAGCCGCCGTGGCGCGTCCTCTTTCTTCAGCCTGGCGAGCTGGGCGTCCACAGCCGGCTGCAGCCGGCCCAGGCTGTACCACTGCCTGGGGCCTCTGCCGGCCTTGATCTTCTGGCCCTCTTGGCGCAGGGTGCCGACCAGCGATGCGAAGGATTTGATGAAGGCGTCGACCCCCTCGACCTCGAGCTCACGCGTGACCTGGTCGAGGTCGACGCCGACCTCCGCAAGCTGGTTGAGCTGGCGCCTGGAGAGCTCGACGTTCTCGTCGAGGCTTCGCCGCACCTCACCGTGTTCGCGAAACGCAGCGAGCGTCGCCGGCGGAATGGTGTCGACGGTGTCGGGGCCGATGAGCTCCTCGACGTAGTACGTGTCGGGGTAGCGGGGATCCTTCGTCGAGGTGCTCGCCCACAGGCAGCGTTGGGTTCGCGCGCCGGCTTTCCTCAGCTTCTCCCAGCGCGGGCCGCTGAAGAGCTGCTGGAAACGCAGGTACGCCATCCTGGAGTTGGCGATGGCGGCCTTGCCGTAAAGGCGCTCGAGCCGGCGCTTCTGGGCCGGGTCGTTGCCGAGCTCGATCTTCTGGGCGAGGATCTTGTCCACCTTGGTGTCGACGCTGCTGACGAAAAAGCTCGCGACGCTCGAGACCTTGCGCAGGTCGCCGCCCTGCTTCTGCAGTTTCTCGAGACCCGACAGGTACGCCTCGACAACCTCGAGGTATCGCTCCACTGAGAAGATCAGGGTGATGTTGATGTTGTTGCCCTTGGAGATCTGGTCGAAGATCGCGGGCAGGCCCTCCTTGGTCGCCGGAATCTTCACCATCACGTTGGGACGCCGGCAGCGGTCGTGCAGGAACTCGGCGAACGCGATGGTGCGGCGGGTGTTGGTCGCGATGGTCGGGCCGACCTCGATGCTGACGTACCCATCCTTGCCCTGGGTCCTGTCGTAGACCGGCCGGAACACGTCGGCGGCGGCCTGCACGTCCTCCACCATCAGGTCCCAGAGCATCTCCTCCGGCTTCTTGCCTGCCCGGACGAGCTGGACCATCGCCTCGTCGTAGTCGGTCGACCCGCTGACCGCTTTCTCAAAGATTGTCGGGTTGGAGGTCACGCCGGTGATTCCTTCGTCGCGCAGCCGTGCCAGCTCGCCCGAGGTGATCAGCTGGCGGCGGATGTTGTCCAGCCACAGCGACTGGCCGTGCCGCTTGAGCTCTTTCAGCGCGCTGGGTCTGCGCGCAGTCGCCGTCGCCATCTATTTCGACTGTACGAGCTTGGTCGCCGCGGCGACGATGTGCCGGGCCGAGATGCCGGCCGCGTTCATCAGCTCCTCCGGCTTGCCCGAGGTCGGCAGCCCCTTGACCGCCAGGTGCGCCACGCGCGGCGGCGCGTCGGACATCGCCTCCATCACCGCCGCGCCGAGTCCGCCCTGCGGGTAGTGGTCCTCGACGATGACGAACTTGTTCTTGGTCGCCCTGGCCGCATCGCGCAGCGTTTTGAGGTCGACCGGTTTGACCGAGTACAGGTCGATGACGCGGGCCGGGATGTTCTTGGCCGCCAGCTGATCCGCGGCGGCCAGGCAGTTGTGCACCGTCACGCCGGCGCCGATGAGGGTCACGCGGTCCTTCGGGCTCTGGCGCAGCACCTTGGAGCCTCCGACCTTGAATGCCTCGCTCGGTCCGTAAAGGGTGGGATAAGCGCCGCGGGTCGTGCGCATGTAAACGATGCCGTCCGTGTCGGCCATCAGGCGGGTCAGCTTTGCGGTCTGGTTGGGATCGCATGGATACAGCACGATCGAGCTGTAGACCGCTCGGATCGATGCCAGGTCCTCGAGCGCCATCTGTGATGGTCCGTCCTGGCCGATCTCGACGCCCGCGTGAGAGCCGACGAGCCTGATGTTGGCCTGCGAGATGCCGGCCATGCGGATGAAGTCGTAGGCGCGCGAGAAGAACGCGGCGAAGGTCGAGGCGAACGGCTTGTAGCCACGAACGCTCATGCCGACGGCCGTCGCGACGAGCTGCTGCTCCGCAATCCAGATCTCGAAGAACCGGTCCGGGTGGGCCTGCGCGAACTCGTCGGTGTGCGTGGAGTTGGACACCTCGCCGTCCATCGCGACCACCCCGGGGATCGCGGCCAGCGCCAGCAGCGCATCTCCGAATGCCTTGCGCGTGGCGACTTTGTCTTCTTTCGTGTAGGTGGGAAGCTTGACGGCGGGCTCGGTGCGAACCGCGACCTTGGGCGAGGCGTCGTGATCGGGCTTGGGCGTCTTGACCTTCAGGTGCCGGATGCCGCCGAGCTCCTTGATCGCGCGTTCGGCCATGTCCGGCGGCAGCACCTTGCAGTGCCAGCCGTTCTTGTTCTCGATCTCGGAGAAGCCCTTGCCCTTGATCGTCTTGGCGATGATCACGGTCGGCTTGCCGGTCGCCGACAGCGCCTGGCCGTAGGCGCGATCGATGGCCGTCACATCGTGGCCGTCGATCACTATCGGGAAGCAGCCGAAAGCCTCCACCCGGCGGCGATAGGCATCCAGGTTCCAGCCGAACTCCGTCTCGCCGCGCTGGCCGAGGCGGTTGACGTCCCAGATCGCGGTGAGGTTCGCGAGTTGGTAGTGCCCAGCCTTGTCGAGAGCCTCCCAGATCGACCCCTCGGCCAGCTCCGAGTCGCCGCAGAGCACCCAAACGTGGAAGGGCAGCTTGTCCAGGTTCTGGCCGGCGAGGGCCACCCCGACCCCGATCGGCAGGCCCTGGCCGAGCGAGCCCGTGGCGACGTCGACCCACGGGATCGCCGGCGTCGGGTGGCCCTCGAGGCGCGAGCCGAACTTGCGGAACGTCATCAGCTCCTGGTCCGTGATCGCCCCGGCCGCCTTGAACATCGCGTAGCAGAGCGGCGAGGCGTGGCCCTTGGAGTAGATGAGGTGGTCGTTGTTCGGGTCCTTGGGTTTGTTCCAGTCGTACTGGAGGTAGCGGGCGATGAGGACGGCGATCAGGTCGGCCGCCGACATCGAGGAGGTCGGATGGCCCGAGCCGGCCGC
>JBOHUP010000298.1:0-1655 GCA_050734615.1 Candidatus Dormibacteraceae bacterium
GGCATGCTCGGCAGGGCCGCGGCGGATCAAGCCACCACCAAAGCGTTGGAAGGCAAACTCCGGATGGCTGCTGCTGGGCGGCGCCTAGTCCTTCGCGTAGATAAGAAGGATGATGCCGTCGCCCAGAATCTTCGACTCCGCGAGCTTCAGGTTCCTCTTGTCGCCCATGTCGCCGAACAGGCGCTTGCCGCTGCCGAGGATGACCGGGTAGACCATCAGCCGCAGCTCGTCGACGAGGCCGTTCTCGATCAGGGTCTGGACGAGCTTGGCGCTGCCGTGGACAACGATGTCGCCGTGCAACCCTTCCTTGAGCTTGGTGACCTCCTGCACGACGTCGCCCTTCAGCACATGTGAGTTGTTCCACTCGGCCTTGTCGAGGGTCGAGGAGACCACGTATTTCGGCATGCTGTTGATCTTGTCGGCAAAATCATCGTTCCTCGACGGCCAGGCCTTCGCGAAACCCTCGTATGTCACCCGGCCCAACAGCAGCGCCTCGGAGTTGAGGGTCTCGTCGAGCTTGAACTTGTCGCCTTCGTCTCCGCGCGAAACCTTGAAGCTCCAGCCCGCGTGCTTGAACTTCGAGTCGCCCCCTGGATCTTCCACGACCATGTCCAGCGATACGAACTCGGTGACTGCGATCCGTCCCATTCTTTCTCCTTTCTACTCCAACCGATCACAAGCACGACGTCCAACGCGTGGCGCACGGGTCACGGGAGGAGGCTACGGCTTGGCGTGCGGTCGCGTCTTGTACAAAAACGACAACTCCGCCGACTGCCGCTCGCGGAGCTCTGCGGGCGTCTGCCCGACGAGACGCTTCAGCGAACGTGTCAGGTGAGGCTGGTCGAAATAGCCCGCCTCGTAAGTTGTCTCCGCGATCGAGGCCCCGCGGCGCAGGATCAGGGTGGCGTACCGCGCACGTTCGATCTGGCGGGCCGCGCCTTGCGTGACGCCAGTGACATGCACGAAGCGGCGCTGGAGGGTGCGCTGCGTCGCGGCGGAGCTTTCACCGCGCAGCGCTGCGGATATTGCCGGGTCGACGACAATTTGCCGGTCGCGCCTCAGCCACTCGACGAAGGTGTCTGCGTTCTCGTAATCCGGCACCTGCCACACCGAACCGTTCAGCCAGAACCGACCCGTCGCTGACTCCGGCAGGGTTATGTGGCCGTCCACGAGTGCACGGGTTGGATGGGACGGCATGAACGTGCCCGGCTTAAAGCGGATGCCCAGCCACTCGGCGTCAGCAGGGTAGGTCATGCGCGTGGGCCTGGTCTCGGGACCCCGCACCGTCATCGTGACGATGCCCTGGCTTCTGGTCACGACCATCTCCCAGCGGCTCTCGGCGATCGACACGAACGAGCCGCCGCCCTCGCTGTGGGCGCGCCAAACACGCTCCACGTACGGCGAGTCCGACGGTCGATCGTCATCGATGATCAGCACGGCTACGGGGTCTTGACGACCATTACCTTGCTGAAGTTGTCGGAGTCTGTCTGAATCCCCATCGCAGCCCCGCTCGTGAGATGGGCTTAGAACATCGGTGACGGGGACTGCGGCGACATCAGTGGCAGCACCGACGCCTCCGGGCAACTGGCGAAAGAGAGTTCCACCTCCCTTCCACTTCTAGATTATCGGGCACCGGGGGGCTTGCGGCAAGACCC
>JBOHUP010000299.1:0-1518 GCA_050734615.1 Candidatus Dormibacteraceae bacterium
CTGTACGACCTCGACGTCGAGGCCCGTGACTTTGCCCGCGCGCGGGGGATCAGGATCCGCCGGACGGCCTCGTTCAACACGCGACCGGAGCTGATCGAGGCGCTCTCAGCCATCGTCCACGACGCCCTGGCTGTACGACCGGCCAAGCGCGCCTAGAACCGACCTCAGGGATCGGTTTAGCTGAGCTTCTTAGCTCGAGCTCGGGGGTTTCGCAGCGGTGCACGCCCGCCAGGGAGCCAACAGGCTACTAGACGTGAGTTGACACCGCTGTCAACTCAACGGAGACTCCGACACATCAAATCTTGAGGAGGCTCTAATTTGCGCAAGTTGATCCTGTCTACCGTGTTCGCTTTGGTGGTTATGGCGGCGACGATCCTGCCGGCGTTCGCAGGCCCGATCGGACCGACCCCGTAAAGCCATCTGTTAATTAGCTAGCTAACTGTCGAGCTTGGCGGTACACTCCGCCAATGCTCGACAGTAAGTATCGCGGGCGCCGGATCGGGGTTGCGGTTCGGGAGGGCGCCGTGCGCCAGGCCAGGAGGCAAGCCGGGCTCAGCCTGGCGCAGGTCGCCGCGGGCCAGGTGAGCCGGACGGCCATCCTCTACATCGAGAGCGGCCGGACCAAGCCTTCTATGGAGACGCTGCGGCTCATCTCCCGCCAGACCAGGTTCCCGATCAACTACTTCCTGCTCAATCCGGAAGGCGGCAAGCGGTTCGCCGAGCTGCCGGAAGAGCTCGTCCAGCTCGAGCGGCTGACCGCGGCGCGCGACTTCCCCGCCGTCGTCGAGCTCGCCAAGCGCATCTTGAAAAAGCAGTCGGATGACGCCGACATCGCGCTGACCCGCTTTTATCTCGGCCAGGCCTGCTGCCGCCTCGTGCGGCCCGAGGAGGCTGTGCGAAACCTGACGGCGGCGCGGCGGCATTTCGAGGCGCGCGGCGATGAGGCCATGGTGGTCGAAGCGCTGGACTGGGAGGCGGCCGCGCTCGGCCTCCTCGAGGACCCGCAGGCGCTGCGCCTGGCGGAAGCGGCGCTGGAGCGCTGCCGGCTGCTCGAACCCAAGCCCGCCGAGACCGAGGCGCGAATCCTCGGCCACATCGCCAACCTCCATGTAATCGGCCATTCATATGCGCAAGCCGTGCGGCATTACGAGGCTGCCGTCGAGGCTGCTGGAGCCGTGAAGGACCTACTGCAAGAAGCGAAGATGCATCACGGTTTGGGGATGGTGTATGTCCTCAACATGCAGCCGCTCAAAGCACGAGATCACTTCAACAGATCTCTTGCGCTTTACGGGATCGAACCGGACCCTAGCGCAACCTATCGGGTCGAGAACGACCTCGGGTACCTCCTACTCCAGCAGGGTCAGCTCGAATCCGCCGAGGGCCACCTGCTCAAGGCCCTGTCCGGCTCGGTCGAGCTCGAGATCGATCGCCGTGGGCGGGGCTTCACCCTCAACAACCTCGGATTGCTGAACCTGCGCCGTGGCAACATGGACGTCGCCCGCGATTACCTGGCCCAGG
>JBOHUP010000300.1:0-9420 GCA_050734615.1 Candidatus Dormibacteraceae bacterium
CGTCTTTGGCGCCCGGCTCGTAGGGAAGCTCGGGGAGGTCCAAGCTGTTCACGAAATCGCGGAAGACCGCGAGGCGTTCCTCGTCGACGACCGTCTCCACGTGGTCTTTGTCGTCCGCCGCCTCATCCGGGTCGGGGATGATGCCCGCCGTCTCCATCACCTCGGAGGCGACGAATATCGGGCACTCGACGCGAACCGCCAGCGCTATGGCGTCGGACGGGCGCGCGTCGAAATCGAGGTCACGGCCGTCCTGCTTCACGTAAAGACGCGCGTAGAAGACCTGGTCGGCGAGGCGCGTGACCACGATCCTCTTCACGCTGATGCCCAGGTCGCCGAACGCGGTGGCCATCAGATCGTGGGTGAGGGGCCGTCCCAGCGCGTTGCCTGAGATCTTGCTGGCGATCGCCTGTGCTTCGAAGGAGCCGATCCAGATCGGCAGGTACCGGTCCGCTTCCTTCTCCTTGAGGATCACCAGGTGCTGGGCGGTCGGCATGTGGATCCGAATACTGTCCACAGACACCTCGATGAGGTTTTTCATCCTCGCATCCATATTACCCTTCGGGCCTCGGCATCCCTGTCAAATGAACGTGGGTGCCCTGGCGAGCCTGGAAGCAGGCCGAACGTAGACTTTCCTGGTGGCGAAGGGGAAGCGCGGGCGGGTGGTCCTGATCGATGCCCACAGCCTTATTTATCGGGCGTTTTTTGCCCTGCCTCCCATGAGCACCTCCGACGGGCAGGTGACGAACGCCGTGTACGGATTCACCTCGATGCTCGCGATCGTGCTCGCATCGCGGCCGGAGTATGCGGTCGCCGCATTCGACGTGGGCGCGCCGACCTTTCGATCGAAGGAGTACGTGGAGTACAAGGCAGGCCGTCGCGCGATGCCCGATGATCTGCGCCCGCAGCTGGAGAAGGTGCGCGAGGTGCTCCAGTCGTTTTCGATCCCCATCTACGGGATCGAGGGCTTCGAGGCCGACGACCTGATCGGCACGATGGCGCGGATCGCCGAGGAGCGAGGTCACGCGGTGACGATCGTGTCGGGGGACCTCGATTGCCTGCAGCTCGTCACGGAATCGGTCGAGGCGCTCGTGCCGCGGCGCGGCATCACCGACACCTTCGTTTATGGACCCGACCAGGTCAGGCAGCGGTACGGGTTCGAGCCGGTGCAGCTGATCGATTTCAAGGCGCTGCGGGGCGACACGTCGGATAACATCCCCGGTGTTCCGGGGGTGGGGGACAAGACGGCGGCCAAGCTCGTCCAGGACTTCGGAACGATCGAAGCGCTGCTCGATCGGATGGACGAGCTGCCCGAAGGCCGGCTCAAGACTTCGCTGAAGGCGAACGCCGACCGGGTCCGCCTGGGCAAGCGGATGGTCACCATCGTCCGCGACGTGCCCGTCGAGCTCGACCTCGAGAAGGCACGCTGGACCCGGTACGACTACGAGAAGGCCCGTCTCGTCTTCGACCGGTTCGAGTTCCGCCAGCTGCTGTCACGTTTCCCGCCGCCTGACCAGGTGCCGGTGCAGCCCAGTCTCGTCTTTGAGGCCGAGCCCCAGACCGCCGGGCTGCGTGTCGTGGACGACGCGACGGAGGCGGTCAGCCTCATCGACGGCGCCGAGGACGTAGGCGTGTTCACCTTCAACGAAGGCGCCGGGCGCAGCGCGCGAATCTGCGGCGTGGGTGTGTCGACGGGAGCCAAGACGTTCTACGCCGCGAACCCCGCGGCGATGGATGCTGTGGCCAGCACCCTCTCAGGCAGGCCGATATCCGGCCACGACGCGAAGGAGACCGAGCTCGCGCTGCGCTCGCTCGGCGGCGGCAAACGCGAGTGGGCATTCAGCACGTTTCTCGCCGCATACCTCCTCGGAGCAGGCTCACGCGACCCGCGCCTCGAGGACCTCGCGCGTGAGTTCCTCGAGGTGACCTTGGTGAGCTCTGAGCAGCTGCTCGGCACAGGCCGCGCGGCACGTAAAGCCTCTGAGGTCGACGTCAACGAGGCCGCCGAGTTCGCCGCGCGACGAGCTGAGGCCATCCTCAACCTGCGGCCACGGCTCGAAGCGGAGATGCGCAACCTCGGTGTCGACTACCTCTTCCACGAGATCGAGCTCCCGCTGGCCGGCGTGCTCGCCGACATGGAAAGCGAAGGCGTGGCGATCGACGTGCCGTACCTCAAGAACATGCAGGACGAGCTCGGCAGTCAGATGGCCGCGATCGAGTCGGAGGTCGAGCAGGTGGCGGGGCAGAAGTTCAACCTCAATGCGCCCCAGCAGCTCGCGAAGGTGCTGTTCGAGGATCTTCGCCTGCCGGTTGGCAAGCGGACCAAGACCGGCTATTCGACCGACGCCGACACCCTCGAGGCGCTGCGAGACAAGCATCCGATCGTCGGCCTCATCCTCGAGCATCGCCAGCTGTCGAAATTGAAGTCGACATACGTCGACGCGCTGCCACAGCTGGTCGACCCGCTGAGCGGCCGCGTGCACACGTCGTTCGGCCAGGCCAGCACCGCGACGGGAAGGCTCTCGTCGTCCAACCCGAACCTGATGAACATCCCGATCCGCACGGAGCTGGGTCAGCGGATCCGCCGCGCGTTCAAGGCCGGGCGGCCGGATCACGTGCTCGTGTCCGCCGACTACTCGCAGATCGAGCTTCGCATCGCCGCCCACCTCAGCGGCGATCCCGTGCTGCTGGAGGCGTTTGCCGCGGGACAGGACATCCACACGGCCACTGCGGCAGCGGTGTTCAAGATCCCGATCGACACGGTCGACCCGAACCAGAGGCGCCTCGCCAAGGTCGCCAACTTCGGCTCGATCTACGGCCAGGGCGAGTACGGCCTGTCGCAGCAGCTCGGCATCACCGGCGACGTGGCGCGGGAGTTTCTCGCACAGTACTGGTCGACCTATTCCCGTCTGAAGAAATACCTGGACGACGTGCGGCGCAAGGCGCGCGAGGAGGGGCTCGTCGTCAGCGCGACAGGACGCCGCCGCGCCATCCCGGACCTGCGGTCGCCCAACTTCCAGCTGCGGGGCGCTGCTGAGCGAATGGCCATCAACTTTCCCATGCAGTCGCTGGCCGCGGACATCATCAAGATCGCCATGGTCCGGCTGCAGCGCGAGATCGAGGCCGACCACATCGAGGGACGGATGCTGCTGCAGGTGCACGACGAGCTGCTCTTCGAGGTGCCCCAGAACGAGGTCGACCAGTTCGCGGAGAAGGTGCCGCGGATCATGACGGGCGCTTACGAGCTGGAAACCGGGATTGAGGTCGAGACCAAGGTCGGGCCCAACTGGGCTGACATGAGAAAGCTCGCCGTGGTCCGGGCGTAGGCTCGAGTTGCCTGAGCTCCCAGAGGTCGAAACCATCGTGGCGGACTTGCGGCCGCACCTGGCCGGCCGCACGATCGTCCGCTGTGAGCTTCTATTTCCCACGATCGTTCGCCATCCCGAACCAGAAGCGTTCATCGACTCGATCGCAGGTATGCAGATCGTGTCCGTCGGACGGCGCGGCAAGTTCATCCTGATCAAGCTCAGCGTCGATCTGCTCCTGGTCGTCCACCTTGGGATGACCGGCCAGCTGCGACTCGTGGATGCCGGCACGCCGATGAGCCTCCACACCCACGTCGTCTTCATCCTCGACGACGGCCGTCACCTGCGCTACCGCGACCCGCGCCGCTTTGGCCGCGTGCTGCTCGGCACCGAACAGGCATTGCTCCTGTCCAAGACGTTGCCGCGCCTCGGCCCGGAACCGATCGACCCCGATTTCGCCGCCGACGAGCTGTACCGCCGTCTGCGCCAGCGCCGCACGTCGCTCAAGGCCGTGCTCCTCGACCAGGCTGCGATCGCGGGCGTCGGCAACATCTACGCCGACGAGTCGTTGCATCGCGCACGGCTGCGCCCAGACCGGATGGCCGCCGGCGTAAGCCGCAAGTCGGCGCACCGGCTGCACGAGTCGTTGCGCGAGTCACTGCGGGTCGCGATCAAAAATCGCGGCAGCTCCGTCGATACGTATCGCGATGCGTGGGGTGAGCTCGGCGCGCAGCAGGAACAACTGCAGGTCTACGGTCGCGCAGGCGAACCTTGCTTCGCGTGTGGCCGGCGGTTGAGCATGATTCGCATCGCCGGCCGCACCACCGTCTTCTGCCGCCGTTGCCAGCGATAAGTGCCCTGATCCCTCGACTCGTGGCGATCGCCGTTCTCGCGGTCGCATACGTCGCCCTGACGATGGCGATATCGGCGGGGATGTTCACCGCCCTCGACCACGAGGTCGCACAGGCGATGCACGGCATCTGGCAGGAGTCTCTTCACGGCCTGTTCCAGGCGATCGCGGAGCTGGGCGGGCTCGAGGTCACGACCATCGTGATGATCGGCCTCTTCTACTATCTCTGGCGCGGCGGCTTCGGCACTGATTCGCTCGCCGTCCTCGCTTTTGCCGGCGCCGTGATCCTCGAGGTTCTTTACAAGTACGTGTTCTTCCATCCGGGCCCTCCGCGCTCGCTCTCGCATGCGGACGGTCCGAGCATCACCGAACTACTGCCCGGCAACGCGGCCGGCGGGAACAGCTTTCCCAGCGGCCACATGGTTCGCACCGTGGTCGTGTACGGACTCCTCGCCTTTGTCCTGAGACGGCTGTCCACCTCGCCCTGGCTGCGCGCCCTCGCGGCGCCCGCGGCGGTGCTCGTCATCGTGGTGGTCGCTTTTGACCGCCTCTACCTCGACGTGCATTGGGAGTCGGACGTGGTCGGAGGCCTCCTGCTGGGCGCCATCGGGCTGCTGGCGGCCACCGTGTGGCTGGACCGGCCCCCAAGGGCCGACAATTAGAGCGTGGAGAAAGCGGTTTTGATCCTCGTCACGACCGGCGGGCGAAACGACGCGGAACGCCTGGGCGAGTCGCTCGTGGTCGGGCACCTGGCCGCCAGCTGCTCGGTGGTGCCGACGGTCCGCTCGATGTATTACCTGGATGGCCAGCTGAAGCGCGAGCACGAGGCGCTTCTGATGGTCAAAACCACAGAATCAGGGGCGTCGGCGGTTCAGGAGTACATCAAGAGCCACCACGACTATGCCGTCCCTGAGATCCTGCAGGTCTCAGTCGAAGCGGGGTCTCCGGACTACCTGAAATGGCTCGAAAAACAAGTGGCTCCCCAGGCGCGCTGATCGTTAAGTGAGCCCTTAGACTCTCAGGGCGGGGTGGCGACTCAAGTCCGTGACGACGGCGGCGAAGCAGGCGGTGCCCGGAAGCGCCGCAAGCGCCGCGCGCGCCAGGCCGTCGACGAGGTTTTGAGCGGGGCGGCCAACGGCAACGGGGCCGAAATCCCAGCCCCGGTGGCGGAGGCCTCCGTGGTCGCCATGGCCTTGCTCGCGGAGCCCGAGCCGTCGTCTTCGGTCACGGACCAGCAGGAGCCGGTGCCTGAGCCCGGCGGCGAGTTCAAGGACCTGCTCGGTCAGGCAGTGGGCCTGCGCCTGGACGCCGTCTCGCGCGAGTTCGGCGGCCGCGACGAGATGCATGTCACGGCGCTGCAGAACGTGACCCTCGAGATCGGCCCGTGCGAGTTCGTGTCGGTGATGGGCCCGTCCGGCTGCGGCAAGAGCACGCTGCTGGCGTTGATGGGCGGCCTCGACCGGCCCACGAGCGGCCACGTTTACGGCGCGGGTTTGCCGCTGGGCGAGCTGCCGGAGCGAGACCTGGCCGACTACCGCCTGCAGCACGTCAGCACGATCTTCCAGACCTTCAACCTCATCCCCTCGATGTCGCTGGAGGACAATGTCGCGCTGCCCCTGACGATCGCCGGGATCGACATCGATGAGCGCCGGCGGCGGGCTCGGCACCTGCTTTCCCTGGTCGGCCTGGAGGAGCGCGCCCAGACTCGCGCGAGCCGCCTCTCCGGGGGCGAGCAGCAGAAGGTGGCCGTCGCGCGTGCCCTGGCCAACCGTCCCGGCCTGATCCTCGCGGACGAGCCGACCGGCAGCCTGGACTCCACAGCCGGCGAAGGGGTCCTGAACCTGCTTGAAGACCTGAACCGGCGGGGGGCGACCGTCGTCCTGGTCACGCACGACCCGGAGGTCGCCAGGCGTGCGCGGCGCGTGGTGAGGATGATCGACGGCCGGGCCATCGAGCTCGAGGCCGGCAAGCCGACGGTCAGGAGCCAGGAGCCCGTCGACCCGGCGCCCCGCATGCACTGGCGTGACACGTTGAAAGTCGGACTGGGCAGCGCGGGCCGAAGGCCCCTGCGCACCGCGCTGACCACTACCGGGGTTGCGATCGGCATCGCCGCCCTGAGCCTCATCGTCGCTCTCGCCGGCGGCCTCCAGCAGGCGCTGGGCGCGCCCGCGCTGGCCACCAGCCAGGTGCACCAGGTCGCCGTCTACCCCGTCGCAGGCGCGAATGCGGCCTTTGACACTCCGACGCTGGCCACCCTCGCCGGGCTTCACGGCGTCCGCGCCGCCTGGGGCCAGCTCGGCATGACCGGGACCTTCACCGATGGTGGGCTTGCCGCACCCTCGAGCGCGACCGCCGCACCGGCGCCGGTCGGTGCGCTCATCTCGCTGCCGCCCATTGGGTCGTCGAGCGCCGTCCCCACGCTGACCGCCGGGCGGATGCCCAGGTCTGACTCAGCCTCGGAGGTGCTTCTGACCGACAGCGAGGCCGCCGCGCTCGGGTTCCACAACCCCGGCGATGCCGTCGGTACGCAGGTCACCTTCAGCGCGACGTATGGATCTCTGCTTGCGGCCGGCGCGCGCAACCCGGCCACGCAACCTGTCGCGCAGCGCCTGCTGGTCGCCGGAATCGTCTCGAGCGACTACATGCCATCCGGCACGCCCGGCGGCCTGGCGCCGTATGGCCTGATGCGCACGTACTGGGCCAAGGCCGCACAGCAGAACGGGTGGACGCGCGGCGAGTATTCGAGCATCACGCTGCTCGCCACCTCCGGCCTGGCCGTGGACGGCCTCCGCTACAACGTCGAGCAGCTTGGATTCCAGGTCCAGACGTTTGGCGACCAGTTCCGCAACCTCGAAGACCTTGTCGGCAAGATGCGGGTGGCGCTGCTCGGACTCGCGCTGGTCGCGCTCCTGCTCGCGTGTCTAGGCATCGCCAACACGATGTACACCGCGGTCCTCGAGAGGACCAAAGAGATCGGTGTCTTCAAAGCCCTCGGCGCGCGGTCGCGCGACGTGATGCTCTTGTTCGTCGCGGAGGCGGCGGGGATCGGCCTGGCGGGCGGGTTGATCGGCGCGCTGGTCGCGGTCGGCCTCGGGCGGCTGGGTAATGCCGCCGTCGACCGCCTGACCCAAACGGTCAGCAGCACCGGGTTCGACGTTTTTCGAACCGACTTCGCGGTCGTGCTCCTGGCGGTTCTGCTCGCTGTCGTCCTGAGCACCGTGAGCGGCATGCTCCCGGCGGTGCGAGCTGCCCGCGAGGACCCCGCGCGCGCCTTACGCTACGAGTAGGTGAGGGTCTCGGCATATCCGCTGCTCGACGCCGACCAGGCGGCGGCGATGGTGCTCGAACGGACTGCGGTGCTGGGGATCGAGGAGGTCGCCCTGTCGGATTGCGCCTCGCGCGTCCTGGCGGAGGACATCGTCGCGCCCTCTGCGCTGCCGGCCTTTCCGTCCAGCGCCGTGGACGGCTATGCCGTGCGATCCGCGGACGCCGGCCAGACGCTTCACGTCGTCGGCGAGTCCGCCGCCGGTCGCCCCCTCGCGCAGGTCGTGAGTGCGGGCACCGCCGCCCGGATTCTCACCGGGGGCGTGCTGCCCGAGGGCGCCGACTGCGTCGTCATGGTCGAGGAGGTGAGCGTCGACCGCGAGCTCGTCACCATCCCCGCCGGCCTGCGGCCCGGCACCAACTTCCACGCGGTTGGCGCTGACCTCCGCGCGGGCGAGCGGGTGTTGTCGGCAGGGATCCAGCTGGGAGCCGCTGAGATCGGCCTGGCCGCGGCGGTCGGCCTGCCCCGCTTGCCTGTGCACCGGCGTCCGCGGGTGGCGCTGATGTCCACCGGCGACGAGCTCGTCGAGGTGGGGCAGAAACCTGGCCCCGGTCAGATCCAGGACTCGAACCGCTGGGCGCTGCTGGCGGCCCTGCGCGAGGCCGGTGTCGACGTGCACATGCTGGGCATCGCGCCCGACGAGCCGGACGCTCTCCGCCGGCTCGTCCTCAAGGCTCTCGACGACGCTGACGTCCTGGTTACCTCAGGCGGAGTGTCGGTGGGCACGCACGACCTCGTCAAGCCACTGCTGGAGTCGCTGGGCACCGTGCACGTCGGCCGCGTGAAGCTCAAGCCCGGCAAGCCGTTCACGTTCGCCACGCTGCCCGGCGTCGAGAGGGAGAGGATCGCGTTCGGCCTGCCCGGCTTCCCGGTGTCCTCGCTGGTGACCTTCGAGGTCTTCGTGAGGCCGGCGCTGCGGAAGATGCAGGGCTTCGCCAGACTGCAACGCCCATTCCTGCCGGTCCGCCTTGCGTACGTCGCGAAGCCCACGGCGGACCGTACCGAGTATCAACGGGTCACGTTGCGACGAGATGGGGCAGAGCTCATCGCGAGCTCAACCGGCTCGCAGTCCTCCTCGCGGCTGCTGTCGCTGGCTGGAGCGCACGCCCTGGTGCGCGTCCCGCCTGGCGATCAAACCATCAACGCCGGATCGGTCGTCGAGGCCATGATCCTCGCCCTACCGTGACCTGATCAGGCGCCGCGCTCCCGCGCGGTCTCGGCCTCCCGTTCGCGCTCGTTCTTGTCCGCCTCGTCGCGGACGTCATCGCGGACGTCACGTCCCGTCCGCTTGACCTTGTCGACCGCCTGGCGTGCCTTGCCCTTCACCTCTTCGCCCTTGTCGCCGGTCATCTTTCCGTGGACCTCTTCCACCTTGCCTTCGATCTGGTCTTTCATGTCAGCCTCCCTGTAAGTGTTCCTAAACGGGTAACGTTCCGGCCGCCGAGATAACCGGGCCCCGAACGTTTGTGCGCCTTAGAATATGGAGGCCATGTCCTCCAGCTTTCGTGTCGACGCACCCTTCAAGCCGGCCGGCGACCAGCCCGAGGCCATCGAGCAGCTGGTCGCGGGCGTCCACCAAGGCCTTTCGCAGCAGGTCCTGCTGGGTGTGACCGGAAGCGGTAAGACCAACGTCATGGCGTGGGTCACCGAGCAGCTCCAGAGGCCCGTGCTGGTGCTGAGTCCGAACAAGACCCTGGCGGCGCAGCTCTGCGCCGAGTTCCGGCGCCTGCTGCCTCGCAACGCGGTCGAGTACTTCGTCAGCTACTACGACTACTACCAGCCTGAGGCGTACATCGCGCGCAGCGACACTTACATCGAAAAGGACTCGAGCCGCAACGACGACATCGACCGCATGCGGCACTCGACCACGCAGGACCTTTTGACTCGGCGCGACGTCCTGGTCGTGGCCAGCGTGAGCTGCATCTACGGCATCGGCTCGGTCG
>JBOHUP010000301.1:0-4529 GCA_050734615.1 Candidatus Dormibacteraceae bacterium
AGCCGATGTCGCTCTGCCAGCCGGGCATCTGTTCGTAGATCGGGTCGCAGTGCTTGTAGTGAGAGATGTTGGCGAGAGGATGGTCGTACCGGATCCCACGAAACCGGTACCCGGTGCAGATCTTGAGCAGCGGCTGATCGTCGAGGATGTCCAGGCGCATGAGCGCGGCACACCCGACGCCGTTCAGGCGTGCTGCGTAGCGCGCGACGGCGGCGTCGAACCACCCGATGCGACGAGCCCGCCCGGTGACCGTGCCGAACTCATGACCGCGCTCGCGGATCTGATCCCCCACCTCGTCCAGCAGCTCGGAAGGGAAAGGGCCATAGCCGACACGCGAGGTGTATGCCTTGAAGACCCCGATCGTGAGGTCCACTTTGGTCGGAGGGATGCCGCTGCCGGTGAGCGCGCCTCCGGCCGTGGGGTTGGAGCTGGTGACGTACGGATAGGTGCCGAAGTCGAGGTCGAGCATGGTCGCCTGCGCGCCTTCGAGCAGGATGTTGGCGCCGCGGTCCAGCGCATCCTGGATGAGAGGAAACGTGTCCTTGATGTACGGGTCGAGCTCTTGGGCATAGCCCATGTACTCAGCGAGCATGCTGGACCAGTCATACGCATCCTTGCCGTAAAGCTTGGTCAGGATCGGGTTCTTCACCTGGTCCACCACGAACGCGAGCTTCTTGCGCATGAAGGCTTCCTTTTGCAGGTCGCCGATGCGAAAGCCGATGCGGCGGATCTTGTCCGCGTAAGCCGGCCCAATGCCGCGCCAGGTCGTGCCCAGGCGGTCGTCACCGCGTGACTCCTCCTCGAGTTGGTCGAAGAGCGGGTGATATCGCATGACCATGTGCGCCCGCTCGCTGACGATGAGGTTCTTCAGCTCGATGCCTCGCTCGCGCAGCTGTGAGATCTCGCGCAGCAGGACGATCGGGTCGACCACGACGCCGTTGCCGATGATGCAGGTGCACTGCGGGTACAGGATCCCCGACGGGATGAGCTGGAACTTGAACTCGCCGTGCTCGGTGATGACCGTGTGGCCGGCGTTGTTGCCGCCCTGGGACCGGATGACCACGTCTGCCTTTGCGGCGAGGTAGTCGATGACCTTGCCCTTGCCCTCGTCGCCCCACTGGCCGCCGACCAGGATGATGACCAATGTCTATTCGGTCCCGGGTTCGGGCCGCCTCGTCTCAAGGTTGTAGAAGCGTGTGTGGTCGCGGCGGAACTTGAGCTCGATGGTGCCGGTGGGCCCGTTGCGGTGCTTGGACACGATCACCTCGGCGATGCCCGGGCGCTCGTCGGATTTGTAGTACTCGGGCCTGAACAGGAACATGACGACGTCCGAGTCCTGCTCAATGCTCCCCGACTCTCGCAGGTCGCTCAGGATCGGGCGCTTGTCGGGGCGCTGCTCGGGAGCCCGGCTCAGCTGGGAGATGGCGATCACAGGGATTCGCAGCTCACGCGCCAGGCCTTTCAGGGCTCGAGAGATCGCTGACACCTCCTGCACGCGGTTGTCATCACCTCGCGCCCGACCATGCATGAGCTGCAGGTAGTCGAGCAGGATCATGTCGATGTTGTGGCGCATCTTGGCCTGCCGTGCCTTCAGCTGAAGGGTCAGCTCGTCCATCACGGGCGTGTCGTCGATGAAGATCGCCGCCTCGCCCAGTGGCCCGAGGGCGTTGGACACGCGGTCGAACTCAGCCTCGGTGAGCAGACCACGGTGCATCCGCTGGGCGTCGATCTGGGCCTGCTCCGTGAGCAGGCGCTCGGTGAGCTGTTCCTTTGACATCTCCAGGCTGAAGATCGCGACCGACTTCTTCGCCTCCAGCGCGGCGTGCAGCGCGACGTTGAGGACCCAGGACGTCTTGCCCATGGCCGGACGGCCCGCCACGATGACGAGATCGGAATCCTTGAAGCCGCCGGTCATGCGGTCGAGGTCGTGGAAACCGGAGGGGATGCCGACGATGCCCTGCCCGCTCTCCATCTGCAGGGAGATGCGCTCCATCGCGGGGCCGAGCAGGTCATACAGGCGCGCCAGCTCGCGCTGGTCGCGGTCGTCGGCGACGCCAAACACGAGCGATTGCGCCTTGTTGATCGCCTCTTCGGCATCGACCGAGTCGTCGTACCCGTAGCCGGCTATATTGCCGCCCGCAGAGATCAGCCTGCGCTTGTAGGCCTTCTCCTTGACGATGCGGCCGTAGTACTCGATGTTCGCCGCGGTGGGCACCGCCCCCTGCATCGAGGCTAGCTGCGCCCGTCCCCCGACCCGGTCGAGCAGCCCCATGGTTTGCAGCTGCGCGGCGAGCGTGACGTTGTCGATCGGCTCGCCCGCCGCGAACAGGTCGAGGGCGGCGCGGTAGATCTGCCCGTTGTTTTCGCGGTAGAAATCCTCGGGGTGAAGGAACTGGAGCACCTTCGCGATCGACAGCGGGTCGACCAACACCGATCCAATGACGGACATCTCGGCGTCGAGGTCATTCGGCGGAATCCGCCCAGGGGCAAGAGGAAGAGTGGTCGCCATGCTTACCGTGCGCCGGGCCTAGCGGTCCTGCGTGACGATTACATTGACGTGCGCATCCACTTCGCGATGCAGCCTGAGCGGGACCTGGTGCTCACCAAGCGTCTTGATGGGCTCTTTGAGGTCGATCTTGTGGCGGTCGATCTCGACGCGATGCTGGGCCTTGAGGGCGGCCGCGATGTCCTGGTTCGTGATCGAACCGAACGCCTTGTCCTCAGCCCCCACCTTCAAACGGACGACGACGGTCTTGTTGTCGATCTCGTCGGCCAGCGCCTGGGCGTCGACGCGCTCTTTGGTCTCGCGCTTGGCGGCCGCGTCGCGCAGCCGCTTGGCTTCGGCCTCGACCCCCCTGCCGGCGGCAACCGCGAGCTTGCGCCGCAGGAGGAAGTTGCGTCCATAGCCGTCCGCCACCTCTTTGACATCCCCGGCCCGGCCGAGGTTTTCGACATCCTGAGTCAGCATCACCCGCAATTCACAAGACCTCCGAAATGGATTGATAGTCGTCGCGGCGGCGCAACCGCGATCGGATTCGATGGAACAGTCGCCCTGTCCCGTGGCGCGCGACCACGACGGTGTCGCGGACGTCTCGGTCCCACAGGCTCTGCTTCGCCTGCAGCGCTTCCTCGTGCTCGCGCCGGATGTCCTCCGGGCAGGCTTCGATGAACGTCTCCACAGCCAGGACGGCCAACGCCAGCATGTCGAGCTCGCCCACGACGGGGATCCATGCCGGCAGGTCGATGGGGCTCACGATCAATGCGAGCGCACCCAGCAGGACCGCTTTCGGTCCACCCGGCACCCGCTCGTCCCTCAGCAGGCAATAGGCAAGCTTGCCGTGTCGCGGCACGTCGACCAGGATCTCTTTGGCGCGCGAAATTACGTTTGGCAAGGAGGCCGCCACAGCCTACAGCTTTTCGGTCTCCCGGGAAAGCCGATTAACAGTAGCCTTGCGCCCATGGCAGCAGCCGGGGCCCATGCCGCACCCGTCGGGCCGAAGTTTGGGACCCTGCGCCACACCGCGCTCAGCGCCTTCTGGTTCGGCAACTTCTTTCTCTGGCAGCCGCTCACCACGGTCGTGATTCAGAACCAGATCGACGGCGTCGTCAAGACCAATCAGAACACTGCGATCGGCCTGGCCGTGAGCGTCGGGGGGCTCTTCGCCATGACGGTGCCCCCGATAGTCGGCGCTGTTTCGGACCGCCTGACCACGCCATGGGGACGCCGGCGGCCGATCATGATCGGCGCCACCTTGCTGACGCTGCCGGGCCTCGCTGTACTGGCCACCGCGCACAGCTACGCCCAGATCATCGTCGGGTATGGGATCGTGCAGTTCTTCTTCAATGCCGCGGGGGCCGCATTTGCCGGAATCATCCCCGACGTCGTCCCTGCGCAGGACTTCGGCCGGGCCAGCGGCTTCCTCGCCACGATGGTCCAGCTCGGCAGCGGGGCCGGCCTCGCCGCCACGACTCTGCTGGCCCATCAGCTGGGCTGGCTGTATGCCGCGTTCGCGGCCGTGATGGTGCTGAGCCTCATTCCGACCTCGCTGGCGGCCCACGGGGAAGGCTCTCAACCTCTGCCGCCGCGCGAATCGAGGCCACTGGCCGTGGCCGTGCACGAATTCTTTCGACCGATGCTGGGAGGGGACTTCGCCTGGGTCATCTTCACGCGCTTTTTCGTCTCGGCCGGCATCACCGCCGTCGCCTACTACCTCAACAACTTCTTCCGAGATGTGGTCGGAGTCCACGATCCCGAGTCATTCACCTCGAGCTGGTTCCTGGTCGTGCTGGCGGCGGCGATCCCATTCGGACTGGCGGGGGGCTATTTCTCAGACCGCAGTGGCCGCCGTAAGATCTTCGTGTTCGCGAGCGGTGGGTTCCAGGCGCTGGTGGCTCTGGTCTTCATCGTCTTCTACCCAACCGCAATCCCGCTCGTGTTCGCGCTCGGAGTCGCGTACGGGATCGGCTACGGCCTCTACTACGCGGTCGACTGGGCCCTCGCCTGTGACACCTTGCCCGACCGCTCCAGC
>JBOHUP010000302.1:0-5601 GCA_050734615.1 Candidatus Dormibacteraceae bacterium
GGGCGTGGTCGAGCTCGCGGGCCGGTTCAGCTCGCGCGCGACACGCTCTTGACGACACGCAGGTTGGCTTCGCGCTGAGCGAGCCGGCGGTTTTGCTTCCAGCGCTCCATCGTGGCCGAAGTCACCCACAGGACCACCACGAGCACCGCCATGACCGTCTGCACCACCGCCACCGTGAACAGCGCCGCTTCGATGCCATAGCCTCTGCGCCTCAGGCCGACCGCGAATAAGCCGGCCGCCAACCCCAGCACGGGACGGATCGCCCACGAGCCAGGCAGCAGCCGCCGATCGGCCAGCACAAGTCCCGCGACGAACCAGGTGGGTCCGCTGTCGAGCTGGAACATGTAGTCCCAGTGAAACGCGTAGATCGCAACCAGACCGCCGATCAGGAACGTGATGAGGACCACAAGGCTCACTCGGCGGGCATAGGCGAACCACGCCACGCCGATGGCGACGGCGAGCACGGACGTAGCGAAGACGGGCCCTGGAACGTTGCCGACATAGAGCCTTATCGGGTCGATCGGCGCTGAGTCGAGACTGAAGAACCGGTACCAGGTGGCGATCGGGTCTCCAAACGGCTTTCCACTCGCCGGGTTGAGATACACGAAGGGCGCTCCCCGCGTGACCAGGGCCACCGCCGCGTATGACAGCAAACCGAGTTGGGCGCGGATCGCCGGAACGTAGCGTGCGCGCACAGACTCCAGGATCACCGCCAGCAAGCAGATCTCGATCGACGTGACAAGGCTGGCCCCCGCTCCGACGAGCGCCACACCGAAGATTGAAGCGATCAACGGGCTCGCGGGAACCCTTGGAGCGTGATGGCGCCACAGGAAGCGAACCGCGAGCTGGGCGGCCGCCCCGATCGCCACAGCGACCAACAACATCTCGAAAGCGGGGAATTTGAAGATGATCAGCCCCGCGACCACCGGCGGCACGAGCGCGATGCCGGTCACGAGCTCGTCGGGCAGCGAAGCCGGTTTGAAAGCGGCGCGATCGAGCCAGGCTGCCGGCCGCGACACCCACGATCCACGAGGACCCGATCCGCGACTCACCTTGAGGACGCGCGGGCCCCTGTCGGCCACCACGGACGGATTGTAGGCAAACGGCCGCCGGCGACGACCAGGCAGGCTCGCCGCGCACCTTTCGCGTTGGGTGATAATCGGCAGGCTCGTGTCGCTTCATGGCCAACGTCTTGTCGCGACGCTCGCGGCGTTTTGGGTGGTTGCGCTGGCCGCCTCAGCCGTGTACGCGGACGCCCTTCCCGACTCGACGTGGGCCGGTTTGAAAGCGCTGCCACATCAGGGGCGGTCGGCGGTGTTCGCGCTCGCCGTGGATCCCTCAAACAACCAGGTCCTGATCGCGGGCAACTCCGCCGGCTCGCTGCTGCGAAGCACCGACGGCGCCGCGAGCTGGACCTCCGTCCACAGCGGCAAAGCGGTCCTCACGACGATCGAGTTCAGCCCATTTACCGCCGGGCTCGTACTGGCGGGCACACATGGCTCGGGCGCCCTGGTGAGCCAGGACGGAGGTGTGACCTGGGCGGCCGCCACAGGGCTCGAGGGCCGCGCGGTGCGCGTGTTCGCGTTCGCGCTGACGCTGAGCGCTGCCGGCACCGACCGCGGCGTGTTCACCAGCCAGGACGGGCTCAGCTGGACGGCTTCCGGGCTGGCCAACCACAGCGTGAACACGCTTGCGGTCGAGGCGATCCACACGCCCGTCCGCCTGGTCGCCGGAAGCGACTCCGCAACTACGGGAGCCCCACTGCCCCTCTATCAGAGCATCGACGCGGGAGCGACCTGGACCACATTCAACCCCCCGATCAGCGGCACATTCGCCGTCAGGCTGACCGCGGGCCCATTGCCGCCGGTAGGAGGGATCCGTCCGCTGGTCGTCGGCACCAACGCCGGACTGTTCGAATCGATGGACAACGGCGCAACTTTCGTCCCACTCAGCGGCGGCGTGCTGCTGCCTTCGACCGATTACACGCAGGTGTTCTTCGTCACCGACCATGCCAACCGTTTCTATGCGGCGAGCGACGGCGGAGGTTCGGGGTCCGGCGGGCTGTGGCGGACCACCGATGGAGGGCAGACGTTCCTGTCCCTGGCTCCGCCGGTATTGTCGATCACGGCGCTCGCCGTATCCAACGACGAGTCACCGACGCTTTACGTGGGGACGTTCGATCCGACCAGTCACGCCGCGGCTCTATGGGCTTATCACGACACGGGCGGCTTGCCTCTGGGCCCGGCTGTCTCCCCGTCGCCGTTCGTCAGCGGTGGCCGCCTCTCGAGCCCTCGCCCGGGCTCGAGCATCTTCGACGTCCTGCGGACCTCGCAGGCGCCCTACGTAGCGCTCGGCATCGGCGCGTTGCTGCTCATCCTGGCGGCGCTGGTTTCCAATGCCCGCGGCCGCCGCAGGTGACAAAGCGGTTCCTCTAGACTCGCTCGGTTGGCCAGCATGACAAATCCGCACGCGCGCTTGAGCGAGCTTGGCATTGAGCTGCCGCCCGCGCCGGCTCCGGCCGCGTCGTACGTGCAGACGCGTCTGGTCTCGCTGGACGGGCAGCGCGCGCTGCTGTACGTCGCCGGACAGGTCTCGCGAGATGGCGAAAAGCTCCTGACCGGCCGCTGCCCCGATGAGGTGTCTGTCGAGGAGGCGGCCCGGCGCGCGCGGGTGTGCGCGGTCAACGTCCTGGCCCAGATCGAGGCGGCCGCCGGGCTGGACAACGTCGAGCAGCTTATGCAGCTCACCGGTTTCGTCCTGTCGACCGCCGATTTCGGCGAGCAGTCCAAGGTCATGAACGGCGCGTCAGAGTTCCTGGTCGACGTGCTGGGTGATGCAGGTCGTCACACGAGGCTGGCCCTCGGCACCAATGCCCTGCCGTTTTCGGTGACGGTCGAGATCGCGGCCGTGGCGGTTGTCCGAACCCGCTGAGCCGCCGGCCAGGGCGCGCCGGCCACGCGCGATCCTGGTCGGCAGCGTCCTGTACCTGGTCCTGATCTTCGGCGTGATGCTCTGGCGTGGCATCTCGATCGAGCCCGAGTGGGTCGTCCTGGCCCTCCTTGTGATCGCGGTGGCGCTGGGCCGCGGCCGGACCTTCGTCACCGACTGGGCTCCTTTTCTGCTGCTGTTTTTCGCGTATGAAGCGATGCGCGGCTTCGCCGCCAAGACCGGCTTCGCTCCGCACGACCTCTCAGGTCTGGAGCGGGCGATTTTCGGCGGACAGATACCGACGATCGTGCTGCAGCATGCTTTCTACCGTCCAGGCGTCGTCAGCTGGCAGGACGTCGTCGCGCTGTTCTTCTACTTCATGCACTTCCCGCTTCCGATCGTGGTCGGCTTCATCTTCTGGATCAACAGCCGGGAGCACTACCGGCGCTTCATCGCCGCGCTTCTCCTCATGTGCTTCGTCGCCTTCGCGACCTACCTGTTCTTTCCCAGCGCGCCGCCGTGGTACCAGTTCCCCAAGGACGTGGTCAAGATCAACAATCGAACGGTCGCGGCGCTGTGGGACAACCAGTATTTCGTCTCGCAGATCTATCACAGCTTCAACCCGAACCAGTTCGCGGCGTTTCCGTCACTGCATGCCGCTTTTCCCTCCCTCGCCGCGGTATATGCATGGAACCGGTACCGGTGGCTTTCGGTCGTGCTGATCGCCTGGTCGCTCGCGGTGCTGGCGTCCATCGTCTACCTCGGCGAGCATTACGTGGTGGACGCGCTCGATGGATTGGTCTATGTCGCGGCCGCCACCATCGTCGTCGAAGCTGTCGCCCGCCGGCGGGCACGGCACCGCAGCGATCTGCCTACGCCTGCCACACCCTCCGCATGATCGTCCGCGACAGCTTGTCGGGATCGTGGTGTGAGGGGATGCGGGAGTTGACGACGTCAGCCGCGATGAAGCGCACCTCTGGATGCTCGGCGCTGTCCGAGGGCTTGAAGATGACGGACGACTGACCACCCGTCGGCACGTGTGAGGTGTTCGAGTTGACCAGGACGAAATCGAACAGGTTCGCCCCGACGTGCTCGCGGATCACGCGCAGGTAATCGTCCACTCCGTAACCGTCCGTCTCGCCCCGCTGCGCGGCCACATTGCAGATGTAGACCTTCAATGCGGGTGACGCCTTGATCGCCTCCACCATGCCCTCGACGAGGAGGTTGGGCAGGATCGACGTGTAGAGCGAGCCGGGCCCGACCACGACCAGCTCGGCGCTCAGAATCGCCTGTGCTGCTTCGGGGTTGACCTGCGCGCCATCGGGCTTCAGCAGCACATGGCTGATGGGGGCGTTTTGCTGCGGGATCTTCGACTCGCCTTCGACAGTGCGTCCGTTGATGGAGGCGACCAGCGTGACGTCCTGCAGCGTCGACGGGATGATCGTTCCTTTGACCGCCAGGATCTTGCCGGACTCGCGCAAGGCGTGTTCGAAGTTTCCCGTTACGTCGGCCATCGCCATGATGAAGAGGTTGCCGAAGGAGTGGCCGTCGAGAGAGCCCTCCTTGAAGCGATGGTCGAAGAGTTGCTTCATCAACGGCTCTGCGTCCGCCAGCGCGATGAGGCACTGTCGGAAGTCGCCCGGGGGAAGGATCCGGTACTCGTCTCTGAGCCGGCCCGATGACCCCCCGTCATCGGCGACGGTGACGATCGCGGACAGGTTGGACGTGTAGATCTTCAAGCCGCGCAGCAGGGAGCTCAGGCCCGTGCCCCCGCCGATCGCCACGATGCGCGGCCCGCGGCCTCGCACGCGAAACGCGTGGATCACCTCGACGATGCTGCTGGTGCTGTTGCCGGGGATGAAGGGCCCGAGCACCGACTGCGTGAGCTTGAGGTAGCTCAGGAGGAGCAACCCCACTCCAAGGATCCCGAAGATCCCAGCTCGGGCCCAATAGGGGAGGAACTGCAGGGTGACGTAGTAGAACCCGTGGGGGAGCGTGGCGCTCTGGTAGATCTCCTTGAGGGCATAGGCGACACCGAGCACGAGAACGAGCTCGGAAACCATGAGCAGAAGAAGCCAGCGCTTGATCTGAAGACCAGGTGTCAGCCACCGCAGCCAGCTCGACGTCGATTGCAGCCTTTTCGCCATCTACCGGGTGTGCCTCAATGAGTTCAAAACGTGCAAGGTTCCCTTGGTACTACGCTTCATTTGCAGTATGCGGAGTCTACGGCGGGTGCGTCGGCTGGTTCGGTTGGTCACCTTTGGCCTGGTGGCCGCCGCCGTGGCCACCGAGCTGGCGAAGCCAACCGAGGAGCGGACCTGGGAGGGAAAGGTTCTCGGAGTGGTCCCTTATGACTTCAGGCCCCCTACGTGGGACCGGATCCGCAGCGCCTACTGGAACCCTCAGTCCGATCACCTGTTCAGCGACCGCGTGTTCGGCGTGGGATGGGCGGTCAACCTGCACCGGGCGAAATTCCTGATGGAGGAGGCATTCGACCGCTTGATGGGCAAGTCAGAGTCCCTTTCGATCCGCATGACGGTGCGGTCGGAGGGCTCCCCCAAGAAGCCCGACGTCGTCATCACGCGCGAGTAGCCGGCTTACAGGACGGAGCCTGGCACGAATCGGTAGCCTGCCTGCGCCTCCTTAAAATGAGCGGCCCGGGCGGTTCTCGGG
>JBOHUP010000303.1:0-2437 GCA_050734615.1 Candidatus Dormibacteraceae bacterium
AGCGTGACCTGGTGGGCCTCCTGGATGCCCGGCGGGCGCTCCTCTGTCACCGTGCAGCCGGCGTCGGCCAGGGCGCGAGAGGCAGCCCGTACGGTGGCCGCCACGGGTCCGACGGGCTTGGCCAGGCCGTCGTCGGCGTACCAGGCGACCTTCATGCCTTTGAGCTTGGCCGTCCGTTTCGCCAAGGGGACCGGCACGACCCCGGAATCAACACCGTCCGGCCCGGCCAGCACCGGCAGCGTGGCGATTAGGTCCGAGACGAACCTCGCCATGGGCCCGACCTGGCTTCGGGGGTCGGTCAGGCCACCGACGAGCCCGTATCCGCCGGTTGACGGCACGAGGCCGCTGGTGGGCTTGAGCGCGGCGATGCCGCAATAATGGGCCGGCACCCGGATGCTGCCGCCCGAGTCGGAGCCGATGCCGAGCGGCGAGCCGCCGGCGGCAATGATCGCCGCCTCGCCGCTGCTGCTTGCCCCAGGCGACCGGCTCACGTCGTAGGGGTTGCGCGTGCCTCCGTGCAGCGGGTTCCAGCTGTTGCCGCCAGTGCCTCCCGGAGGGCAGTTGGTCTTGCCGATCAGGATCGCGCCGGCTCCGCGCATGCGCGCGATCACCGTGGCGTCGTGGTCAGGAATGTTGCTTCGGAGCATCCGCAGTCCGGCCGTGGTCGGCAGACCCGCAGTGTCGAAGATGTCCTTGGCGGTGAACGGCACGCCGTGCAGCGGCCCGACGTGGTTTTTGCCGGTGTTCTTCCGGTCGGCGGTGCGCGCCTGCTTGAGCGCGCTCTCTGCGGTGGCGAAGACGACGGCGTTCAGACGCGGGTTGACCGTGTGAATGTGCTCGAGGTGCGCGCGCACCACCTCGAGGCTCGAGACCTTCTTGGTTCGAATGGCGCGGGCCAGCCATCCGGCGGGCGCGCCGATGATATCTCTCATCTACGGTGGTTTCTAACGCTCAGACCGTGTCTCCGGGTTTGATGTCGAGCACTTTGACCCCGGAACCCACCAATCGCTGGAGGTCCTTGGGCCGGCCGGCGAGGGCGGGAAACGTGCCGAAGTGCATCGGCACGACCGTCTTGACCCCCAGGAGCTCGACCGCCTTGGCGGCGCGGTCCGGCCCCATCGTGTAGAAGCCGCCGATAGGCAGGAACGCGACGTCGAACTTGCTCAGCTCGGCGATCAGTGCCATGTCGCCGAAAACGTCCGTGTCGCCCGCGAAGTAGACCGTGAACCCGTTCTCGAACTCGATCACCAGACCGCATGCCTGCCCGCCGTAAAGGATCTTGTCGCCCTCCGTGATGCCGCACGAGTGCTGCGCGTGGACAAGGGTGATCTTGATCCCGTCGACGTCGATCGTTCCACCGGCGTTGCCGCCGATGATGCTGTCGCCGTCGATGCCATTCGAGCCGAGCCAGGCGCCCACTTCGTAGATGGTCACGATCTTCGGCTTGGTCGCGCGTGCGATCTCGAGCGCGTCGTAGACGTGGTCGAAGTGGCCATGCGTGATCAGCATCAGGTCGCAGCGGTCCACCGTCTTCAGGTTGTCTGGCGCGACCGGGTTGTTCATCACCCAGGGGTCGATGAGGATCTCTTTCTGGCCTGCGCTTTTGGCCTTCCACGTTCCGTGGCCTACCCACGTGAAGCTGACGTCAGGGTTGAGCGCCATTCATTGCCTCCCTCGTATCCGCAGCTCGGAAAAGGCGATTCTCCCATACGCCCAATACGAAGATGGCGATGGCCGCCACGGTCCACAGGTTCGGGAAGAGCAGCTCGCAAGGCTGGCGGATGAAGCCGAGCAGGGCGACGACCAGGACGGCCAGCGAGACGAAACGTCCCGTCTCGATGCATCGCACTGCGAGCAGCAGCGCGAGCGGCAGGAGAGGCAGCCACTGGTACGGCCAGACCTCGTTGGGGATCAGGGCGCCCAGGCCGAATGCCAGCGACATTCCATACGCGGGATTCCATCCGCTGCGCCAGGCGGCCCACGCTGCTCCCGCCGCGAACAGCACCGCGCTGGCATAGGCAAGCGCGAGGGCGACCGCCGGCAGGTGGATCGGCGAGCTGACCAGCACGTACCCGGCACCGGACGGCTGCGCGAAAGGCTCGCCACCAATCGTTCGCGTGAACAGGGTCCGGACCGAGTCGTAAGCGCAATCGGGATTGTGCGACGAGAGCGACGGAATGAGGACGTGTTGGTAGTAGAACAGCGTGCCGCTGAACCCGAGCGGGATGAAGGACACGGTGGTGACCAGGACGAGGACGAGGACCAGGACCGCCGCATACCGGATGCGGTGCTCTGGGCGCGGCCCGATCACCATCGCGGCGGGGTAGTACTTGAGGGCCGCCGCAAGGCCGGCCGCCAACCCGGCCAGGGCCGGCCGCCTCGACTCGAGCCAGATCGACGCCACGGCGCCCGCCAGCAGCACGCCGCCGCGCTGGCC
>JBOHUP010000304.1:0-2943 GCA_050734615.1 Candidatus Dormibacteraceae bacterium
CACAAGAAGATGCTGAAGAAGACCCGGTGGGCTCGGCGCGCGCACGCCTAGGCGCGGTAGGATAGGCCGCCGTGGGCTGGATCGTACTCGTTGTCGTCGTCCTCGTCGTCCTGTGGCTCGTCTTCACCTACAACGGACTCATCTCGGCCCGCAACCGGACCCAGGAAGCCTGGTCCGAGATCGACGTCGAGCTGAAGCGACGCCACGACCTCATCCCCAACCTGGTCAACACGGTGCAGGGCTATATGGGACACGAGCGGGGCACCCTCGAGGCGGTCACGAACGCCCGCGCCAACGCGGTCGCGGCGGGAGCGACCGGCGACCCGGCCAAGATCGGGCAGGCCGAGAACATGCTCAGCCAGAGCCTGCGCAGCCTGTTCGCGGTGTCCGAGAACTATCCCGACCTGAAGGCGATCTCAGCCTTCACAAACCTCCAGGAGACGCTAACCGCCACCGAGGACAAGATCGAGTTCTCACGCCGTTTCTACAACGGCAATGTGCGTGACTACAACATCAAGCTGCAGACCCTCCCCACCTCGCTGATCGCGGGCATGCTGGGGTTCAAGGCGTTCGGCTTCTTCCAGGCCGACGATGCCGACCGCGCCGTGCCGCAGGTGAACTTCGGCAACATGCCGGCACCGGGATCGCTCCCCCCGCCAGCGCCCGAGGCTTTCGGGCCTTCCGGGCCTTCCGGGCCTCCGCCGCCAGGTTCCTCAGGGCCTCCCGGCCAGAGCTGACCGCGCCACGGGCGAAGGCCGCGTAGTAGTCGGGCGACAGGACTCCAAGCCGCTCACCTTGACCCATTGAGCTGGACGCCGAGCCCCCAAGTTCCTGGCGGCAGCGGCGACCAACGAGGTGTTGACCCAAGTCCAGATCGAGTGCCCTTCGAACCAGCATCGACAGCTAAATGTGCGTGGCCTACACGGTGACGCTCACCGATGCCTCGGTCATCGACGTCAAGCAGACGACATCGTCCGGAGACGTCATGGAGGACGACTCTTTCAACTACACGGACGATCACTCAGACCGATGCCTCGCCCATCACAACCTTGACCCGAACCTTGGTGCCGGGCTGGCACTGAAATCGCGGCACTAGCTGCCGGCTGACCTCGACCAGTCCGACTCGAATCGAGACTCGTACGCGGCCGCCGAGTCCGGGTCGCTGGTTTCAACGTCCAGCTCGTGGTTGACGCCCAGCCCGCTCCGGGTCCAGTTGGCCGAGCCCAGGACGAGCCCCCTGTCGAAGAGGCCGATCTTGGCGTGCAGCAGCGCACCCTTGGGGATGGGATACCACCGAGCGGGAACCCCGCCCGCGATCAGCATCGCGTACGCGTGTAGGTTGTACGGCTGGTTCGGATCCATCATCACGCGGACGTCGACGCCCCGGCGATGCGCCGAGATCAGCTCGGCGATGATCTCAGGGTCCGTGAGCGTGTAGATCTCGACCAGCGCGAGCCGAGTCGAGCTGTTCAAGGCCCCTTCCAGCATCGTCCGAATCTCTTCGCCTGGGGCCGTCTGTGCAATCTCACCTGGTGCGGCGGCGAGAGGCGATGGGTGCCCGCCGGCCAGCCGCCAGTCTTGCTCGAAGACGTCGACCAGGCGGCTGATCTCGATTCCAACCCTCGTTTCCAGCACGTAGTCGTGGTTGCGGTCGCTGTGCGCGCCCCAGTTCATGCCACCCACCACCGCCTCGCCGTCGGCGATGAGCAGCTTCACGTGGTCGATCTGGTGGGCCACGTCGTCAACCGGGTATGCGCGCTCTGCCACGCCGAGCGACTCGAGCTCGGCCGCGGATCGGCGGCTCGCCTTGACCGTTGGATCCGTGATCACCCGTACGGCCACGCCCCGCGCCTGCGCGGCGCTGAGGGCGCGGACCACGTCCGGCCGCCCGAGCTCGTACATCTCGACGAGCAAGCGCGTGTGCGCCGAGCCGATCAGCCCGCCGACCAGGGTGAAGATACCGGCGTCCTGCCACAGGCGTACCGGCTCTGCACGAGGCGGCGCCGCCGCAACCGGCGCCGCCTCCGCCACCGAGACCCCGCCGGCCGCGTTTCGAGCCGGGCCCGAGCAGCCCGCCAGGGAGAGGGAGAGGAGCAACGCCCAGAGACAGGCCACTCGAACCACAGCGTGGCCAGACTACCGGTGCCCAAAACGCTCGCCAACCCAGGTTGTTAAGGGCGACCGAGCAGCGAGTCAGATCAGCTCGATCTTCATCCCCGGACGCGCGCCGAGCAGCTTGTCCGCCCGCGCCTCACGCAGCGCGACCTCGAGGTACCCCATGCTCCCGACGTATACGAACGGCTCGTTCGGCCTTCCCTCGGAGTACGTGGTGGCGATGGCAGTGATGTCGTGGTTGTGCACTCGCAAGCGCCGCGGCGGCGATTTCAAGTTGGTCACAAGGTTGCCGAACCCGTCGGTCCACAGCACTCGCGGACCGAGGTCGGGCAACTCGACCGGCGGATCGGCCGGCGGTCCCAACGATTCGAGCGGGACGCCGGAAGCCAGAGCCGCCGCGGCTGGAGCGAACACGTCGCGGCCCTCGAACGTGGCGGAGCCATGAGGCCGAGGCGCCAGCTCGATCACCGACTGCATCCCGACCTCTTCGATCACGATCGCGAACAAACCGTTGTCCGGCCCGATGTAGTAGCGCCCGCCCGCCCGCACCACGAGCCTCCGCCGGGTGCTCCCCACTCCTGGGTCGACCACCGCGAGGTGCACCGAGCCGCCGGCGAAGTGGCGGGTCCCGGCGAAAACCATGAAGGCGCCCGCGGAGACGTCAAATCGCGGCACCTCATGGCTGACGTCGACCAGCATCGCAGTCGGGCACCCGGCCAGTACCACGCCCTTCATGGCCGCGACCAGGGGCGAGCCGGAGCCGAAATCGGTCGTGAAGGTGACTACCGGCGGCGCCTGGAGCGGCGCCCTACCAGTAGCGGGTCTCCT
>JBOHUP010000305.1:0-2652 GCA_050734615.1 Candidatus Dormibacteraceae bacterium
GGGCGGGCGCCCGGATCGTCGGCCAAATGCAGGACGCCTACAACGGCATCCAGGTCGTCGTGCCGCGGAAGGGCATCGCGCAGCTCGCGGCGCTTCCCGGAGTAGTCGCCGTGCACTCCATCGCGACGTTCTCCGCCGACAACACCAATGGCGTTCCCTTCATCGGCGGGCCGGACGCCTGGGGCAACTTCGGAGCTACGGGCCAGGGCGTGAAGGTCGCCAGCATCGACACCGGCATCGACTACAGCCATGCCGACTTCGGCGGTCCCGGCACCGTGGCGGCCTGGAATGCCGCCAAGGCGAACAGCACCGCTCCAGCCGATCCGAGCATGTTCGGGCCGGCGGCGCCCAAGGTGAAGGGCGGATTTGACTTCGTCGGCGACGCGTATAACGCGCAAAACCCGAACTCAGTCCCAATGCCCGACCCGAATCCACTCGACTGCTTCGGACATGGCAGCCACACCGCGGGAACGCTAGCCGGCTTCGGCGTCACCAGCGACGGAAAGACTTTCACCGGGCCTTACAACGCGACCACGATCTCGTCTCACTCCTGGAATGTCGGTCCCGGCGTCGCGCCACAGGCTGACATCTACGCCTACCGCGTATTCGGCTGCGCCGGATCGAGCAATGTCGTCGACCTCGCGATCAACCGCGCAGTGGCCGACGGCGTCGACGTGATCAGCATGTCGCTCGGCTCACCGCTCGGCGGCACTGATGACCCGACCTCCGTCGCGGCGCAGAACGCCTTCAACGACGGCATCACGGTGGTGGCGTCGGCGGGCAACAACGGCACCAACGCCTACCTCGTCGGCTCGCCGAGCACCGACAACGGCGTTCTCTCGGTGGCCGCGATCGACGGCAGCGTGCCGGCGTATCCCGGCGCCTTGCTGGCCCTCAGCACCGGCAGCTCGGTCAAGGCGCTTGACGCAAACGGCGCGACGGTTCCAACCGCGACGCTTCCAGTCAAAGTGCTCAGGAACGCCGACGGATCCGTTTCGCTTGGCTGCAACCCTAACGAGTACGCCGGCACGAGCGGCATGCTCGTGGTCACGGTCCGCGGTTCCTGCGCTCGTGTTGCGCGCGCCATCTTCGGCCAGCAGCACGGTGCGGCGGCGGTGGCGATGATCAACACCTCGCCGGGTTACCCGCCGTTCGAGGGACAGATCACCTCTAACCCGGACAACGGCCAGGCCTTCACCGTGACGATCCCGTTCCTCGGCATCCAGCAATCCGACATGGCCGCAATCGTGGCTGCGAATGGCGGTACGGCCGGGATGTCACCGACGACCGTTCCCAACTCCAACTACAAACTTGCCGCCAGCTTCACCTCCGGCGGCCCGCGCAACCCGGATTCAGCGCCCAAGCCTGACGTGATGGCGCCAGGAGTGAGCGTGGCTTCTGTCGGGATGGGCACCGGCAACCAGCCGACCGTGATGTCGGGTACGTCGATGGCCTGCCCAATGACCGCCGGCATCGCGGCGCTCGTCAAGCAGCTGCACCCGACCTGGCATGGCGCTCAGATCAAAGCCGCGATCATGAACACGGCCAACCCGGCGCTCGACCTCGACTACAACACGCGCGTCGCCGGCGCTGGCATCGTGCAGGCGCAGAGGGCCGTCAACTCGTCGGTCATCGCCAGCACCCCGGATGCGCTGGACTCGATCGCCTTCGGCTATGTGCCCGGATCTGGCAACTACAGCGCGACCAAGTCGTTCACCCTGACCAACTACGGCTCGACCTCCGCGAAGTACAGCCTGACCGTCAGCGGCAACGGCAACCAGCGCGGCGCCTCGGTCACCGTCTCGCCCGGTTTCGTGACTGTGGGGCCCGCCGCGACCCAGACCGTCCAGGTTTCCCTATCGATCTCGGCGGCGGCCTTCGCCGGGCTGCCGAGCGACGACACGTTCGCGGTTGGTCCGGGTGGAGTGGTCACCGTGCGGGGCGAGATTGTCGCCACGCCGGCCAGCGCCGTACCGACCGATCACCAGACGCTTCGCGTGCCTTACATGGTCGTTCCGCGCGGCCTTTCCAACGTGACTCCGGGCGCGCCGAGCGCGTGGAGCAACACCTCGTCCTCCTCGTCGGGGACGACCACGCCCGGCCACACCATCACGGCCAACCTGCCCCTGAGCAACGGGGGACTGCATACTGGGACCGCGGACCTGTACGCATGGGGCATCCACCAGGCGATGACCAACGGGTCGGCGATCGACGTCCGTGACGTCGGACTCCAGGTGTTCGACGGCGCCGCGCTCGGCTCCACAGTCCCCAACGACAGGGGGTTGGTTTTCCTGGTCAACACGTACGGCCACGCGACCAATCAGTCGGTCAACGAGTTCGACGTCGTGATCTCAGTCAATGGCGACAAGACCCCTGACTTCGTGGTGTTCGGTTTTGACCTGGGGCAGCAGCTATCTGGGTCGTTCAACGGACAGTACGCCTCATTCACAGTCGACGCGCACACCGGACGTCTGATCGACGCCTTCTTCGCAGACGCGCCCATGAACGGCTCCATCGTCGAGTTGCCCGCCCTGGCCAGTGATCTCGGTCTGGCCCAGAGGGCGAATGGCGTGGGCCCGGTAAAGAATCGAGGCATCACGTACCACGTCAACGCATTCGACCTGATCAACGGCGGCGTGGACAGCACAGGCT
>JBOHUP010000306.1:0-9522 GCA_050734615.1 Candidatus Dormibacteraceae bacterium
GCATCCGGTCGCCCACGATACGAAAACGCAGACCTCGCGGTAGATCGACGCCGCGGCCGCCGCGCCCGCCGCGAGCGAGGCGGAGCATCGAGTCCAGATGGGATCTGGAAAGTCCGGGCTCGGCGCCGCCCGCGCGACGGAAGAGGATCGCGAGCACCTCGGCCGCGACCGGCTCAGGGAGCAGGCTCAGCCCGGCGATCGTGAAAGGCTGAGCATCAAGGGCGGCGGACGCGTGCTCGCGCGCGTCCTCGTGCCACCGGGACCCGCGCAGTGCCGCGCCGTGAAAGCGCCGGAGGATGCCAGGCCGATCGCGCTCCAGCGCAGGCAGCAGGTCCATCCGCGCGCGCACCCTCGCGTAGTTGCGGTCGACGTTCGACGGGTCCGCGTAGGCGACGATTCCGCGGCGGTTGAGGAAGTCGATCACCTCGCTCCTCCAGACGTCGAGCAATGGCCTGACGTAATGGCCACGGACCGCCGGCATGCCCCGGAACCCGGCCAACCCGCAGCCACGCAGCATGTGCAGGGCGACTCCTTCGACGAGGTCGTCGGCGGTATGCGCCAGTGCAATGGATTTCGAGCCGGTCTCGCCCAGTGCCCGGTCGAAGAACGCGTATCGAAGCGCGCGCGCGCCCGCCTGCACGGATCCGCGTGGCATCGATGTGGCACGCCTTTCACGGACGAGCTCAACGCCAAGCCGCTCGCACAGGGCCTGCACCTGTTCCGCGACCAGATCCGACCCCGCCCTCAACGCGTGGTCGTAATGCGCAGCCACGACGTCGAGACCCGATTCGCGCGCCGCAACCAAAAGCGCGGTGGAGTCGGGCCCCCCGGACACCGCGACGACCACGCGAGACCCGGCGGGGATGAGCCGTGATCGGTGGATGGCAGAGATGAGCGGGTCTGCGGAGCTTGGGGTGAGCATGGTGGTGCCGGCTGGACTCGAACCAGCGACAACGCGATTATGAGTCGCGCGCTCTACCACCTGAGCTACGGCACCTTAAGGGGGCGCCAGCAATGCTAGCGAGCGGTCGCCGCCCGCGCCTTCGTCTTCCGCTTCTTCACGCGGCGCTTCGCAAGCGCCACTCGCTTTCTCTTGTTCAAGCTCGCTCCGAAAAATTGCGGCGAAGCCCAGGCAGTGCCGGCTTCGAGGTTTGGGATCGATGGTTGCGGAGCTTGGATTCGAACCAAGGACCTTCGGGTTATGAGCCCGACGAGCTGCCGCTGCTCCACTCCGCGCTGGAATTATACCGCCGCCCTTCCGGCCGGCCGATCAAGGCTCAGTGGGTCTTCGGCGAGCTCGAGGGACTTGGCACGGGAGAAGGTCTCGGGGTGGGTTTGGGGCTGGGGCTTGGGGTCGGGATCGGCGCGATCAGGTAGACCCTCTCGTTGGGTCGCGTATAGCCGTTCTGGCGCGCCTCCTCTTCGTTGGCGGCTCCCGAGGTGATCGCCTGCACGTCCTTGCGGTAGCCCTGGTTCTGCGCCGCGAGGCTGGAGTTCTGCCGGCGCAGGTCGGCCGCCTGCTGGCTCAGCTTGTGGCCGATGTACGCCTCCTGGGCGAACGCAACGCCCGCCCAGATCGCGCCCACGCCCACGATCACAGCGACGACTGCGTGGCGCAGGCCAAATGAATTGGAGCGGAGTGTGCCTGCGGCGGCTGTGGCTTTGCTGTGTCTCATGCTGGATCGTTTTCTGGGAAGGAGAGACTTGAGGAACGGACTATAGCAAAGGGGACGCCGCCTGACCTCTTGTTAGCGGCTCTCGTCCCAGCGCCTGGCGATCTCTTTCGCGTCCAGGTCCCTGAAGGTAAGGCCCTCTTTGCGCAGCGACGACTCGGCCTGTGCGAATCGGCGCCGGAATCGCTGACCTGCCGCGCGCAGCGCGTCCTCGGGGTTGACCTTCAGGCCGCGCGCGAGCGAAACCAGCGCGAACAGCAGGTCGCCCATCTCGTCGAACGCGCGGCTCGGGTCCAGCGCCTCGACCAGCTCCCGGGCCTCCTCCGCCACTGACTCCGCGGCATTCAAAGGCGACTCGAAATCGAAACCCACACGTGCCGCGCGCTTCTGCAGCCCGAGCGTCCAAGCCAGTGCAGGCAGAGTCGGGGGCACGCGATCCACGACAGATTCTTCGCGGCCTTCCTTGCGCGCCTCATGAGCTTTCTGGTGCTCCCAATTGCGCAGGACCTCGTCCGCGTTGGCGACCAGGACGTCGCCGAAAACATGTGGATGCCGTTTCACCATCTTCGCCGCGACCGCCTCCGAGACGTGGGACGCGTCAAACCGTCCATGCTCGGCCGCGATCTCCGCGTGCATGGCCACCTGGAGAAGCACGTCGCCGAGCTCTTCCATCATCTTCGCGTCGTCGCCGGTGTCGATCGCCTCCAGCAGCTCGTAGGTCTCCTCGAGCAGATACGGTCGCAGCGACTCATGGGTCTGCTCGCGGTCCCACGGGCAGCCGCCGGGCGCTCGAAGCCGCGCCACCACCTCGAAGATCGCCGCGATGCCGGGCGAGTATGGCCTGGTTCCCTGATCGCTCACGTCGCCTGATTCTGCCGGTTTCACGATTGCGGTGCGACCGCCAACCCACGGCCGGCGTGGTACAGATCCGCCATCTCGTCCAGCAATCGCAGCAGCTCGGTCTGCCAGTCCTCGCCCTGCCTTCTCATCTTCAACCGGTTGGGCGCCACGGCGATGCGACCGGACAGTCTTTTTTGCAACTCATCGATGTCGAGGAATCGTTCCGGGTCGACCCGGATCACGATGTCGTGAGCCTCCGCCACGACTCCGCGCAAGCCCATACGCTGGCCTTTCAGCTTGACTCGCAGGGAGAAAGCGAGGTTGTCCAGCTGATGCGGACGAGGGCCGTAGCGATCTTCGAGCGAGTGCAGGACTGACTCGAGCTCCTCCTCGTCCTCGGTGGCGGCGAGCTGCCGGTACGCGGCGAGCCTCTGCTTCTCGTCGCGAATGTACGAGCGCGGGATGAAATGGTCGAGTGGCAGGTCGAGGTTCATCTCGGCGGTCGAGAGCACGTCGCCGACCGCTGTCTCCTCGGAACCGGAGCGGAGCTTGGACACTGCGCCCTGCAGCATCTGCAAGTACATCTCGAACCCGACGGCCGCGATGGCGCCGTGCTGCTCGGTGCCGAGCAGGTTGCCCGCGCCGCGAATCTCGAGGTCGCGGAGCGCGATCTTGAAACCCTGGCCGAGCTCATGCAGGCCGGAGATGACATCGAGGCGCTTGTCCGCCTGTTCGGTCAACGAGCGGCGCGGGTCGAAGAGGAAATAGGCGTAGGCCCGCCGGCCCGACCGCCCGACGCGACCTCGGAGCTGGTAGAGCTGCGCGAGTCCGAACCGGTCGGAGCGCTCGACGATGATCGTGTTGACGTTCGGGATGTCCAGGCCCGACTCGATAATCGTGGTGCAGACCAGCACGTCGAATTTGGCGGACTCGAACTCGACCATGACGTGAGCCAGCTCGTCCTCGCCCATCTGGCCGTGCCCCACCGCAACGCGCGCCTGCGGCACGAGGTCCTGAATGCGCTCGGCCGCTTTTTGGATGGTGCGTACGCGGTTGTGCACGAAGTACACCTGCCCGCCGCGCTGCAGTTCGCGCGTGATCGCCTCCCTGACCAGCTCGTCGTCGTCCCCGGTGACGTAGGTCTTGATCGGCTGACGCTCCTCGGGCGGAGTCTGGATCACGCTCATGTCGCGGATGCCGCCGACCGCCATGTGCAGGGTGCGCGGGATCGGAGTGGCCGAAAGTGACAGCACGTCAAGCTGGGTGCGCAGCCTCTTCAGGCGCTCCTTCTGCATCACGCCGAAACGATGCTCTTCGTCGACGACCAAAAGCCCGAGCCGCTTGAATCGCACGTCGCGCTGCAGAAGCCGGTGAGTGCCGACGACGATGTCGACGATCCCGGCCTTGATTCCCTCGATGGTGCGCGCCTGCGTCTCATCGTCGACGAACCGCGACAGCATCTCGACCACAACCGGGAAGTTCTTGAGCCTTTCGCGAAACACATGGAAGTGCTGCTGGGCGAGCACGGTGGTCGGCGCCAGCAGAGCGACCTGCTTTCCGCTCATCGCGGCCTTGAAGGCCGCGCGGAGCGCGAGCTCGGTCTTGCCGAACCCGACGTCGCCGCAGAGCAGCCGGTCCATCGGCCGGTCGGACTCCATGTCCGCCTTGATCTCGGCCAGCGCAGCCAGCTGGTCGGGCGTCTCCTCATATGGAAAGGACGACTCGAGCTCCTGCTGCCATGCGTTGTCCGGCGCGAAGGCGATGCCGGGCCTCGCCTCTCGCATCGAGTAGATCTTCAGCAGCTCTTCGGCGACGTCCTGCACCACCTTGCGCGCCCGCCCGCGGGCCCGCGTCCAGTCGGAGCTACCCAGCCGGTGCAGCGCCGGCTGCCCCTCGCCGCCCAGGTACTTCTGCACACGGTCGAGGTTCTCGACCGGGACGAAGAGGCGGTCGCCCTCGGCGTACTCGAGCTCCAGGTACTCCCGATGGGAGCCCTCGGTCTCGATCAACCGCATGCCCTTGAAGCGCGCGATGCCGTGGTCGACGTGGACGACGAGCTCCTCCGGCTCGAAGTCGAGGGTGAACTCCTTGGTCAGGTCCTGAGCCCGCGTCCCGCTCGAGCGCCGGGCTCGGGATGGCCTGCGCAGGCGCCCGAACAGCTCTGCATCGGTGACCATTTGAAACCCGATCGCGCTCTGCGACGAGCCCGCTGTGATGTCGAGGTCGGCATGGCCGAGCATGGGCGCCAACCCGAGGTCGAGGTCGAGGTCGACGGCTCGCAGAGGCGCCTTGACTCCGCCCTCCTCGAGCAGAGCACGCAGCCGTTCGCCTTGCTCGCTGGCGAACACCACCGTCGCGGACTCGCCACGGCCGACCAGGTCCGCGACCGCCCGTGGGCGGCCGACCAGTGGCTCTGCCGCCGTCCAACCGAGATCGATGACGTCCCTCTCCGACTCGCCCGCAGTCACCTTCAGGTGCGCGTGGGCAGTCAGATCGACCAGCCGGTCGGCGGCGACCATGGGCAGCATGAAGCCACGCGGCAGCTCACCTCCGCCCGACTCGGCCGCCGCCAGCATCCCGGTCTCGTCCTGGACTGTCCGGGCGTCCACCAACTGCTTTTCCGGCTCGAAATCGATGACCAGAACGCCGGGCGGTACATGGTCGAGCAGCGAGGGCTGCGAAGGGTCCAGGTAAGCGGCGTAGAACTCGATTCCGGGAAAGGCGGCTCCCGCCTCCAGGCGCACCAGCTCGTCCTCCCACTCGGAGCTCACATCGCCTCGGAGACTCTCCATGGAGACCGATTCGCGCAGCCGCTGGACCGCCGCAGCCCCACGATCCGGACCCAGTAGCAGCTCGCGCCCGGTCCGGATCGAGACCTGAGGCACGGCCATCACCGATCGCTGATTCTCGGGATCGAAGAACCGGAGCGTATCGACCGCGTTCCCAGACCATTCAGCGCGCACCGGCGACTCGGCCGCGGCGGGAAAGACGTCGAGGATGCCTCCGCGTAGGGAGAACTGGCCCGGAGCCTCGACGAGCGGCTCTCTTGTGTAGCCGAGCTCGACCAGGCGTGAAGCGACCGAAATCGGGTCGGGACCCTCGCCTGGCGCGAGGACCACCGAGCCCTCGGAGAGGTCACGCGGCGACAGCGTCTGACGAGTGCAAGCTCGGCGTGATGAGACGATCACGCACGGTTCCTCGCTGGCCCGAGCCAGGGCACTCAGTGCCTCCAGCCGCTTGTTCACCGCGTCATCGAAGGCCGGTGGATGGTCAAGGAAGGAAACCGCGACCTCGGCAAACACATGAGTCGACGGCACGCCCGCCAGCCACGGCCGTAGCTCATCCGCAAATCGGTCGGGCGCCGGCGTCAGGACCAGCACCGATCGCCCTCGGCCGGCGACCGACCGGGCGACCGAGCCCGCCACGATCGGCCACGCGGCGCGCGGCAGCCGCGCGATGCGCAGCTCAGAGGAGTCGCCGGAATCGAGCCAGCGCCGCAGCCTGGGCGCCGCTTCGAGCGTCGCCTCCACCAGCGAGCTCACGGCAGCTCCTCGCAACCCAGGGCGCCGGCGCGATTGAAGCGATCCATCGCACGCTCCACGCCGGCGTCGAGCGCCACCTCCAGCGCGGTCGCCACACCCTCGATCACGCTGGGCAGCCGAGCAGCCTCAGCCTTCGTGAAACGGCCAAGCACGTAATGGCGACCCGGCTGCGAGCCCTTGCGCGACGGCTTTCCGATGCCCACCCGAAATCGGAGGAAATCGTCGGTGCCCAGCGAGCCGATGATCGACAACACACCTTTGTGCCCCGCCCCGGAGCCACCGCGCCGTATGCGCATGCGGCACAGCGGCAGGTCAAGCTCGTCGTAAACGACCCAGATTTGCTCCGGCGCGACGCCCACGTCGTGCGCCGCCCTGGCCACTGACCGGCCCGACAGGTTCATGTAGGTCTGCGGCATGACCAGCCACAGGCGGTTCGCCTCCGAGCGCCCGACAAGCGACTGCCAGCGCTTGCGATCGACTGGCACGTCGAGGCGCCGGGCCAGCTCGCGCAGGCACGCGAATCCGAGGTTGTGGCGCGTGTCGGCATACTCGGCGTCCGGATTGCCGAGTCCGACGATCAGCCGCTCCTGGTCCATCAAATCCTCCACCGCGTAGACGCAATAAGGCCCGCGGCGAGCGCCGCAGACCATGGAGGCGGTGCCTCCGGGGTCGAGTCTACCCAGTCAGAGGCGTCCTGAAGCGAGCCTCAGGCCGGAGAGGGCAAGGGCCGCCGCCGTCAATCGCGACATCTCTGTGCGCCCTCGCGTGGACTCGTGGTTCCAGCCCAACAGGTGCAGCAAGCCATGGACGCACAGCAGGCCGAGCTCGACCGACTCCGGGTGGCCGTACTGCACGGCCTGACGCTGGACGGCGGCCCACGAGATCGCCACGTCGCCCAGGTGGGTCCCGGAACCGGCGAAGGCCAGGACGTCCGTGACGGCATCGTCCGCGGCAAAGGTCTGATTCAGGCGACGGAGCTCGTCGTCGCCGGCCAACAGGTACGCGACGACCGCCCTGCCCTCCGGCAGGCGTGCCTTAAGCTCGGGCAGCGTGGCCGCGCGACGCACCACGTCGCGGATCGACGCGGGGGTTGCCGAGGCGCGCACAGCCTTGACCACCTCGACGTCCAGGCGGCCATGTTCGTTCACCGTGTGCAAGTAAACGCGCTAGAGTCTCGATCGGTGCGGATTCTGGTTTCCGGAGGAGCCGGTTTCATCGGCTCCAACGTGGTCGACGCGTTCATCGCCGCCGGCCACGAGGTCGCGGTGCTGGACAACTTCAGCACCGGCCGTCAGGAGAACGTGAACCTCGCCGCGCGCGTTTACCGCGTGGACCTTCGCGAGCAGGAGGCCGTCAACGACGCCGTCGCCGCCTTCAAGCCTGAGATCGTCAACCACCATGCTGCGCAATCCGAGGTCCCGAAATCCGTGGCCGACCCGGCGTTCGACGCGCACGTCAACATCATCGGCGGACTGCACCTGCTCAAGGCCTGCGTCGACCACGGCGTGCGCAAGATCATCTTCAGCTCGACCGGCGGAGCGCTGTACGGCGAGCCCGACATCGTCCCCGCGGCCGAGGATCACCCAGTACGGCCGCTGTCGCCTTATGGGACGAGCAAGTTCGCGTTCGAGCAGTACCTCGGCACGTTCGAGCGGACCTTCGGCCTCCCTTACACCGTCCTTCGTTACGCGAACATCTATGGCGCGCGGCAGGACTTCGCGTCGGAGGAAGGGCGCGTGGTGGCCATCTTCGCGAGCCGCATGCTCGAGGGCCGGCCGGTGACCATCGACGGCGACGGCAACCAGTCGCGCGACATGCTCCATGTGGGCGACGTCGCGGCCGCCAACCTCGCGGCGCTGGAGAAGGGCGGCGGCGGTACGTTCCATATCAGCACCGGTGTCGCGGTCACCGTCAACGACCTTTTCCGCAAGCTCGCCCTCCTGACCGACTACAGGTTGCAGCCCAGGTTTGGCCCGGCTCGCAAGGGAGATGTGTATCGCATCGCGCTCGAGAGCTCGCGAGCCAAGGAGGTTCTCGGCTGGGAGCCCCAGGTCACCCTGGAAGAGGGTCTCAGCCTCACCGTCGACTACTTCCGCGAGCAGGTCTCACGACCCAGGTGACGGCTGATTGACAGCTGCGCTGGTCTTTCTCCACGGCTTTGGAGCCAACGCCCTGGTCGCCTTCGCCGTGGTCCTGGCCATCTGGGGGACGTACACCTACCTCCGCGACCACAGGCTCAGCGGGGGATTCCGCGCCAGCTACCTGATCATGGCTGGCTTCACCGTCCTGCAGGGGCTCGTCGGTCTCGTGGTCTTCGCTCTCGGCCAGCATCCGAACCGGATTCTCCACATCGTCTACGGGATCTTTGCCGTGCTCTTCCTGCCAGGCGCGTACCTCTACTCGCACGGGGGTAGCCAGCGGCGCGAAACCGCGATCCTGGCGGGGGCCGCGTGGATCGTGACCGTCGCGTACCTCCGGGGCATCTCCACGGGCTGAGCCGTCGCCTGCCGGCGCGCTGTCTTAACGTAGGGCCCCCATGGATCCGACCACGCTGGCCACCGGGCCCAAGATGCAACGACGCCCGGAGGACAGGCGCGAAGGCTCAGGACGCCGCGTTCTCGTCACAGGCGGGGCCGGGTTTCTGGGCGTCAACGCCGCGGCGCATTTCATCGAGGAAGGCTGGCATGTCACAGTGCTCGATAACCTGAGCCGGCCCGGCACCGAACGCAACCTGAAGTGGCTGCTCACCCGACACCCGGCCGACGCGACCTTCATCAAAGAGGACGTGAGGAACGCGGGAGCCCTGGCCGAGCACGTCCGGAACCAGGACGCGATCCTCCATCTGGCCGGACAGGTCGCCGTCACGACCTCCCTGGTGGATCCGAGCACGGACTTCGACATCAATGCACGAGGCACGTTCAACATCCTGGAAGCCGTGCGGCTCAACAACCGCGAGGCGCCCCTGGTTTTTGCGTCGACCAACAAGGTCTACGGCAAGCTCGAGCACAACAACGGCCCCTGCAAGGAGACCCAGCCGATCGACTTCCACAGCCCGTATGGCTGCAGCAAAGGCGCCGCCGACCAGTACGTCAGGGATTACGCGCGCTGCTTCGAGATGAACACGGTGGTGCTGCGACAGAGCTGCGTCTACGGCGCCCACCAGTACGGGACGGAGGACCAGGGCTGGGTCGCCCACTTCGTCCATTCGATCCTCCAAGGACGGCCGCTCACGATCTACGGCGATGGGACGCAGGTCCGCGACCTGCTCGACGCCCGAGACCTGAGCAAGCTGTACGCACTGGCGGTCGACAACATTCAGCGGACGCATGGGGAGATCTACAACGTGGGCGGTGGGCAGCACAACCAGCGCAACCTGCTCGAGGTCATCGACCAGATCGGCGAGCTGACACACAAGAAGCCGCAGTACACCTTTGCCGACTGGCGAGAGGGCGACCAGGCCTATTACG
>JBOHUP010000307.1:0-12407 GCA_050734615.1 Candidatus Dormibacteraceae bacterium
CGCCCACGGCATGTGGACCGAGCCCGCCGCCGCGGCGAGGAGGGGCTGCACGCCTGCCATGCCGAGAACCGACGGCACGGCAAAGGCGAGCAGCCGGAGGATCGCGCTGGCGGGCGGCAGCCGACTCACAGCGATCCGAGCGGCGGCAGGACCGGGACCAGGGCCGGCTGGATGAACACGGGTTGAGTGGCCACTCGTCCAATCTGCACGTCGTTGTACGAGTCGGGCTTCGACAGCTCGATGATGAATTGGGAGTTGAATGTCCGCGCTCGCTGCGCCAGCCCGGCCGGCGTGGTGATCCCTCCCGCATAGGGCTGTCGCGGAAGACCGCTTGAGAGATCAGTCGAGGTGTAGAAGTCGTCGGTGCCGTAAACCGAAGTCGACGCGTAGGCATAGATGGCAACGCCAAGGACCTGGTTGCCGGCTGCGGAAGGACTCAGCGCGCGACGGATCTGGTTCATCGTGTCCTCTGGATAGTTGAGAAACGCGCCGACTCCTGTGATGAGGCGGTTGGCGAAGCCCGAATCCTTCTCGAAGGTCAGCCACTGGTCGAACCAGGCCTTCTCCTGCCCGCTCCAGTCGCTGTCGTAGTTCATGGGCACGCCGAAGTCGAGGTATCCCTTGACGAGCCAGGTGCGCCAGTCCTGGAAGACCGACGTGTAGGCCGACGTATTGGTCCAGCCGGCGGCGCTCAGCGGGGCGCCGCCGTAACAGATGAGCGCGCCGCTCAGCTTCACCGAAGGCTTCTCGATCTGGAGGTCGTCGTGCAGGTCACGGACGAACGCGGTCACGCGCGCCCTACGCCAGTCCTGCCACTGAGGGTCGGAGGGACTGGGCGGCGCCGAGAGCCCGTTCTGCAGCATGTAGAGGCTGATCGAAAGCGGGCTGTAACCCCACGTGGCATCGGGATAGCGCACGAAGTCCAGGTGTATGCCGTCGATGTCGTAGTTCCTCGCCAGGTCCATCAGGACCTGGTGCGTGTAGATCTGGACCTCGGGCACGCCGGGGTCGAGGAATCCGCCCGTAGTGCCGTCCGCGGTTCGGTTGCCCCACGGATCTCCCTGCTGCAGGTAAACCCGGCTCGGTTGCCCAACGAAGAAGGTGTTCACCCACGCGTGCACTTCGATCCGCGGCACCGATGCATGCGCGAGCCGGATGACGTAGCCGAGGGGATCGAAGCTCGCCGGACCTGTGATGTCCTTGGCCCTCGGCTCGTCGGAGCGGTTGAAGTAAGCGTCGCCCGCCTTGCGCACCTGGACGAACAGGGCGTTCAGGTTGGCTCGATGCGCATCGGCGACAAGCTTTTCGACCTGCGCCGGCGACTTGATGCCGTCGTGAAACGCGTCGACCCATATCGCGCGGTACTGGGGTGGCGCATAGGCGATGGGGCTCGGGGTCGGCAAGGCGCCCAGCATCGACACGGCGCAGAGGAATGGAACCGCTGCTCGAAACATCAGGCCGTGGCGAGCAACACGTGGTTGCGTCCTGTCGTCTCGATCGTACCGGGGAACCTTGCGCGCAGCGTCTCGGTGGCCTCTCGGGTGAACGCTTCACGCCGCCCGTCGTCGATGCTGTCGAGGCGTGACGCACAGTCCCACCAGCTCGTGAACATCGACACCAGCTGATCCGCCGATTCCCACCTCACGTGCTCATCGATTATTTCAACGCCTGCCGAGGTGAATCCTGCGTCGAGCGCGACCCGTCGGAAAGCGCCGGGGTCGGCGACGGCGGCCCGCGTTGCCGACTGATCGACGGGCTGCGGGGCGGGCGGCAGCCACACGTCGATCACGGACTCAAGCAGAGCCCACACCGATTCGCGTACGCCGGTCACCGGCACGCTGGCGGCCAGGCGTCCGCTCGTGCGGAGGACGCGCCGGGACTCACGCAGCGCCTGGCCGAGGTCGGGCGCGAACTGCAGACCATGGCCACAGAACGCCACATCGAACGATTCGTTCGCAAAGGCCAGGCTCTCCATGTCCATGACCTCGAAACGGGCGTTGGCCAGGCCGGCGGCCCGAGCCAGCTCGATCATGCCGGGCGCTAGGTCGACGCCCACCACCTGGCCGCTCGGCCCGACGAGCGCCGCCAGGCGGCGCGTGATGGTACCCGGCCCGCACGCGATGTCGATCACCTTCATCCCCGGCTGGACGGAGGCCAGCTCGATCGCCCGCTGGCGACCTTGCGCCTCGCCCCGCGACATCACCTCATCGAGGCGGCGCTGGTAGGCGGCGGCATGCCTGCTGAAGATCGCCGGGTACAGCTCTTTCGACTTCACGAAGAGCCGCCTCGCCACTCGCGTTCCAGCCACAGGGCGGCCCTCAGCGCGCCTTGGTTGGTGAGTGCCACGACCTGCATGCCGACCGGCAGTCCGAACACCGGGGCCGGCAGAACGGCCACCGGGTGCCCTGTGGTGTTGAACGGACGGGTGAAACGCGAGAGCGGCTCGCGGACCTCGGTGCCCGCGTCGACCGACGGCGCAACGATGGCTGTCGCAGGAAGGACGAGGGCGTCGACGCCTTCCATCGCGGTCGCCGCCGCGGCGGTCAGGCGTGCTCGCTCTCGCTGCGCTTCCACGTAGTCGGTGCCGAGGATGCCCAAACCACGCCGGATGTGGCCGATGACGTCGGCGCCGTATTTTTCGGGGTGCGCGGATGCCCACCGGCGGTGATAAGCGGCCGCTTCGACCAGCAGGATGGTCAAACCTGCCTGGAACAGGCGCTCTCGATCCACGTAATCGGCCTCGGGAAGGCCATGAGATACGGTCCGCCACGCGACCGCTGTGGGTTCGTCGAGATCGGTCACCCAGCCACGTGGTACGGCCAGCCTCGGCTTGCGCAGGCCGGCCAGGTCGATTCTTTCGCCAGACATCATCTCGTAGGCCCGGGCGGTCGACTCGATGTCCGTCGCGAGAGGTCCCAGGGTGTCGAGCGACCAGCTGAGCGGGATCACGCCGGTCGTGTCGACACTGCCCACACGGGGCTTGAATCCCGCCACGCCGCACAGTGACGCGGGGATCCGGATCGAGCCTCCGGTGTCGCTGCCGAGCGCCCAGTCGCACATGCCCGTCGCCACGGCCACCGCCGAGCCGCCCGAGGACCCGCCGGCCACGCGGGAGGGGTCGCGGGGGTTGCGAACCGTCCCGTGATGCGGGTTGACGCTGGTCACGCCGAACGCGAACTCGTGCAGGTTGGCCTTGCCCACGATCACGCACCCGTGGCGCCGGATCTGCCGGATCACGGGCGCATCCGCTGCAGCCGGGGTGTCGGGCAGGATGACTCCCCCCGCCGTCGTCACCATGCCCACCACGTCGACCAGGTCCTTGACCGCGACCACGGTGCCGGCGCCGTTCTCATCCGAGAGCGAGATGAAAGCGTTCAGCGAGGCTTGCTCCCGGATCTTGCTTCGAGCCTGTTCGAGGTCCACGGATCCATTGTCGAGCGTGAAAGGTGGGCTGGCGAGTTATCCTCCCCTGCTGATGTCGCCTACCACCGCTTCACTCAACCCGACGGTCGCCTGGAGCAAGGTCGACGTGCTCACGCACTACCAGCGGATCACGGCTGAGATCCAGATGCGCGGACGGCTGCGCGAAACGATGAACGATCCCGAGCCGCTGTTCCACATGCGCAACGTCAGCGCCGAGCCCCTGCTTCCGGGTGCGCTTCAACTCAACGGGGTGCCCGAGGGTCTGTTCAACAAAGGCCTGGTCGGAGGGATTCGCACGATCGAGGTGGAACCGCCGCCACCCGACCAGGTCACCGATATCGTGCGGCGCTACGTGATGTACCAGGCCGGGAACTTCATCGTCACCGGAGCCGCCGAGTTTCCCAAGGCCGCGGAAACCACCATGCACAACGAGATCCTGCTCAAGAGCCGCTTCTTCCAGGTCGTCGACGCCACCGTCACGATCGTCGGGGTGGCGGGCAAGAGCTGGACGCAGCCGATGATCTGGGTCAACCGCGACCACATGCTGGCGCTCTACCTAGGCTGATTTCCCCGAGAACAGTCGTGTGATCCGGGCCCAGAGCACGGAGAAAAGCAGGCCGACCGCGTTGACCGGCTTCGCCGTGGTCGCGATTCCAGCGGCAGTTGGCGGGGTGGCGGGCGCGGCCGCGGCCGCCCCGGGCGCATCCCGGCCCTCCGGGCTTGACGGCTCAGCCGCTTCCAGGTTGGCCTTGATACAGGCGGCCATGTCGTTGACGATCCGGCGCGACACGTCTTCCATGACGCCCCGGCCGAACTGAGCCACACGGCCGGCGACGCTGTAATCGGTGACGATCTTGACGGCCGAGCCCGCGCCATCAGGCTCGACGGTCATCTGGGCGGACGCTCGCGCGGAGCCGGGCCCGGTCGTCTCCCGGCCTTCGGCCTGAAGCGTCGCCGATCGCTCCACCTCGTTCCGATTCGCAATCCGAGCGGTTCCGCTGTAGGCCACGGAGATCGGGCCGACTTTGACCTTCACCTTACCTTTGAAGGTCGTCGGATCGACCACCTCGGACAGCTCCGCGCCTGGCACGCAGCCAACGACTTTGTTCACGTCGAGCAGGTACGCGAACACCCGATCCGGCGGCGCGCCGACCTTGAACGAGTTTTCCAGTTGCATTTCCGCGCTAAAAGTAGCGCAATAGTGGGGTTCGGTTACGGTTGGCTTGCTGTTACCGCGATCTCGGCGCGGCACCGCCCAGGGGATTGGAGGAGCGTATGAAGCACAAGGTCGCGACCACAGTCAACGGCCACGCGCACGAGCACGAGGTCGAACCTCGACTTCTGCTGGTGCACTACCTGAGAGACACGCTCGGGCTCACCGGGACCCATATCGGATGCGACACCAGCCAGTGCGGCGCTTGCACCATCCTCGTCGACGGCAATGCCGTCAAGAGCTGCACGATGTTCGCGCTGCAGGCCGAAGGCCGCAAGCTCACGACCATCGAGGGCATGGCCAGGGATGGCGAGCTCCATCCGATCCAGCAGGCTTTCTGGGACGAGCACGGCCTGCAGTGCGGATACTGCACGCCGGGCATGATCATGGCCGCGGCCTACTTACTCGATCAGAACCCCAACCCTTCTGAGGAGGAGATCCGCAGGGGACTCGAAGGCAACCTCTGCCGATGCACCGGCTACGTGAACATCGTCAAGGCAGTCCAGAGCGCGGCCAAGACGATGGGCGCTGGCGAGCAGGCGGGCCACGGTGAGAAGGCCGGCCGGGCCGTAGCTGGAAGGAGCTGAGCCGATGGCCATCACCACGATGATCGGAGCCAAGATCCACCGGCGCGAGGACCCGCGCCTGGTCAGCGGCGAAGGCCGCTACATCGACGACTTCACGCGCCCTGGAACCTTGTTCATGGCAGTCGTCCGCAGCCCCCACGCGCACGCCTTGATCAACAGCATCGACGCGTCGAGTGCGTCGAAGGCCCCAGGCGTGGTGGCAATTTACACTCACAAGGACATCGCCAAGGTGATCGCCGGCACGATGCCGGCCGCGCCGGCGTTCGTCGCCGAGAAGAAGCAGGTGCCCGCGCGGTACCCGATCGCCGAGAAGGAAGTGGCCTACCAGGGCGAACCGGTGGCGATCGTCATAGCGGAGAGCAAGTACCAGGCTTCCGACGCGGCAAACCTGCTCGACGTCGACTATCAGGTTCTCCCCGCGGTGATGGACATTGAGGCGGCGATCGACCCCAAGAGCCCGACGGCTCACGTCGGTGCGCCGGACAACATCGGCTGGGACCTCACGTACATACCCGAGGACGCGGCGGCCATGAAGGGCGCCGACGTGGTCGTCAAGCAGCGCATCTGGCAGCAGCGGCTCGCCCCAACCCCGATGGAGACTCGCGGCGTCCTCGCGGAGTACTCGCACCCAGACCAGAGCATGACGATCTGGATGTCGAGCCAGAATCCACACTTCATCAGGCTTTTCCTGGCCGGCGCGCTTGGCATGCCCGAGACGCGCATCCGCGTCATCTCGCCGGACGTCGGCGGTGGCTTCGGCAGCAAGATCAGCCCTTACTCAGAGGACTACCTGGTCCCGGCCGCGGCCAAGCTCAGCGGGCGGCCGGTGAAGTGGATCGAGAGCCGCACGGAGTCCCTGCAGACCACCACACACGGCCGCGGCCAGGTGTTTGAGGTGGAAGCCGGCGCCACGAAGGACGGCAAGCTGGTGGCGCTGAAGGTCACTCAGTATCTCGATATGGGCGCGTACGTGGGCACGTTCGGGGCCTTCCAAGCCTGCGCGTGCCTGCTGGCCACAGGCGCTTACAACTGGAAGCACGTATCGACACGCACGGTCGGCGTGCTGACCAACCGAGTTCCCACGGACCCGTATCGCGGAGCCGGTCGCCCCGAGGCGACGCACCTGTGCGAGCGCATGATCGATTTGCTCGCGGCCGAGCTGAAGCTGGACCCGGCCGAGATGCGGCGCAAGAACTTCATCACCGAGTTTCCCCACACGAGCCATTTCGGGCTGGTCTACGACTCCGGCGCCTATGAAAAGGCGATGGACAAGGCGATGGAGATCGCCGGCTACGCCACTCTGCGCAAAGAGCAGGAAGAGGCCCGAAAGAAGGGACGCTACCTCGGGATCGGGCTCTCGAGCTGGATCGAGATCTGCGGCTTCGGCCCCAGCGCCGCGACAGCCCCCGCCACCGGCGGCCTCGCACTCGTCGAGAGCGCACAGGTACGCGTGTTCCCGACCGGCTCGGTGACCGTTTACGTGGGCACCCACTCACACGGGCAGTGGCACGACACGACCTTCCCGCAGATCGTCGCCGACACCCTCGGCATCCCCTACGACATGATCGAGCTGCGACATGGAGATACGGCCGAGGGCCCCGCCTTCGGCTACGGGACGTACGGCAGTCGTTCGCTTGCCGTGGGCGGGATGGCCGTGCACAAAGCCTCCATGAAGATCGTGGACAAGGCGCGCAAGCTGGCGGCCCACATCTTCGAAGCGGCCGAAGAGGACGTTGTCTTCGACCACGGGCAGTTCTACGTCAAGGGCAGCCCCGACAAACGAAAGGGAATGGGGGAGATCGCGTTCGCATCGTTTGGCGCCGGACTGCCGGAGGGCATGGAGCACGGCCTCGAAGCAGTCGCTTACTACGACCCCACCAACTTCGTCTGGCCTTTCGGCACGCACATCGCCGTGGTCGAGGTGGACCCGGAGACCGGGGCGGTGGATCTCCAGCGCTACATCGCGGTCGACGACTGCGGCAACATCATCAATCCGATGATCGTCGACGGCCAGCTCCACGGCGGCATCGCACAGGGAATCTCGCAGGCGCTGTTCGAAGAGGTCGTCTATGACGACGAGTCCGGCCAGCTGAAGACAGGCTCGCTCGTCGACTATCTCGTGCCGACGGCCAACGAATTCCCGAACTTCGAGCTCGGGAGGACGATCACGCCGAGCCCGACCAACGAGCTGGGCGTCAAAGGCATCGGCGAGGCAGGAACGATTGCCAGCTCAATTGCGGTCATCAACGCCATCTGCGACGCATTGAGGCCACTCGGTATCAATCACGTTGACATGCCGGCGACCCCTGATCGGCTGTGGAAGCAGATACAGGGGACACATAGGTCGTCGTCAAACGGAAAGGAGGCTCGCCAGTGATCCCCGCAGCATTCGAGTACGCGCGCGCCTCCTCGGTCGACGAGGCGACCAAGCTCCTGAACAAGTACGGCGAGGACGCCAAGGTGCTGGCGGGTGGCCACAGCCTGATCCCGCTCATGCGCCTGCGTCTTGCCCAGCCCAAAGCGCTCGTCGACATCAACGGCATCAAGGAGCTCGACCACATCAAGGAGTCCGGTGGCAAGCTGCACATCGGTGCGCTGACGCGCCATGTGACCATCCAGCATTCGGCCGTGGTGAGGGAAAAGCTCCCGATCCTCGCCGACGTGGCGGGCGAGGTTGGCGACAACCAGGTCCGCAACATGGGGACCATGGGAGGGGTCGTCGCTCATGCCGACGCGGCGGGTGATTACCCGACCATCGCTCTGATGCTCGACGCCGAGATCGTGACCAACCAGAGGACGATCGCGGCGAAGGACTTCTTCAAGGATCTCTTCACGACGCCGCTTGCGGCGGACGAGATCGTGGTCGAGGTCGTCTTCCCGGTGGCCGACGGCCCGCACAAGTACATCAAGTTTCGCCGGCGGCTGTTCGACTGGGCGATTGTGGGCGCGGGAGCTCAGAAGATGAACGGCGGGTGGCGCATCGGGCTCACCAACGTCGGGCCGACGCCGGTCCGCGCCAAGGCCGTCGAAGAGGCGCTCCACAAGGGCGCCAAGCCAGCCGAGGCGGCGCAGCACGCGTCCGACGGGCTCAGCCCTTCGGGCGACCTGCGGGCGAGCCCCGAATACAAGAAGCACCTCGCCCGGGTGCTCGTCAAGCGGGCGATCGAGCAGGCAGGTTAGGAGGGTAGAGGTGGCCCGGCACCGCGCCGGGCCACCTGCCTTTCGTACTCTTTGCCCGTGACCGCGCGTTCGCTGGCTACGATCGAGGACGTCGAGGCGCGCCTTCGCGAAAGGAACTACATAGGCGACCGCGCGCTGGCCACGTCGATCTACCTCGCCCTCAAGCTGGAAAAGCCGCTCTTCATCGAGGGCGAGGCGGGGGTCGGCAAAACGGAGGCTGCCAAGGTGATGGCCGACGTTCTCGGCGCGCGGCTCATCAGGCTCCAGTGCTACGAAGGCATCGACCTCGCGCACGCCGTCTACGAGTGGAACTACCCGCGCCAGCTCCTGCACATCAGGCTGCTGGGTGAGAGCGACGACCGCCGCGACGCGGAACGCGAGATCTTCAGCTCGGAGTTCCTCCTGCGCCGCCCGCTGCTCGATGCCATCGACAACGACGACTTGACGCCGCCGGTTCTGCTCATCGACGAGATCGATCGGTCGGACGAGGAGTTCGAGGCTTTCCTGCTCGAGCTGCTGTCCGACTTCCAGGTTTCGATTCCCGAGATCGGCACCATCAAGGCCAAGCACCCGCCGTTCGTCGTCATCACCTCCAACCGCACGCGCGAGGTGCACGACGCCTTGAAGCGGAGATGCCTGTACCACTGGATCGACTATCCCGACCTCGAAAAAGAGGTCGAGATCGTCCGCGCGCGAGCGCCCGAGGCGGCGGACGGCCTCGCCCGCGAGGTCGCCGGGCTCGTGCAGGGACTGCGCGGGATGGACCTGTACAAGATGCCAGGCGTGGCCGAGACCCTGGACTGGGCCCGCTCACTGGCGGCGCTCGGCGCCACCCGGATCGACTCCGCGCTCGTCAATGCCACCCTTGGCTCGGCGTTGAAATACCAGGAGGACCTCGAGCGCGTGAGGGAGCAGGTCCCGGCGCTGGTCGAGAAGGCCAGAGGTGCCTGAGGAGCAGGTCGACCTGCTGCCGCGGCTGGCGGCGTTCGCGCGGCTCCTCCATGATGCCGGCGTCGAGGCAGGTCCGCGACGGCTCACCGACGCAACACGCGCGCTCGGCTACATCGACCTCAAGCAGCAGGCCGACTTCCGCAACGCCCTACGTGCGGTTTTCGTCAGCAGGAAAGAGGACATCCCGACCTTCGAGGCCGCGTTTGACATCTTCTGGGCGCCGGCCGACCCGCGTGCATCGGCCGGCGTGATCCCTGGCCGCAGCCGTGCCCTGGCCATGGACCCGGATCGGGCCAAGGCCTGGTCGGCGGCCCTCGGCCTTCACAGCTCGCAGATGAACCGCGAGAAGGAACCGACCGAGGTGCCGGTCAGCTCGAGCGGCTACAGCAAAGAGGAGCTGCTGCGACACAAGGACTTCGAGCAGATGACGTGGCAGGAGACGGAGCAGGTGCGACGCCTCCTCGAGCAGTCGCCGTGGCGAGTCGCGGAGCGGCGCACGCGGCGGTTGCGATCGGCGCGCGCGGGCCGGATCGACCTTCGGCGATCGGCTCGCCATGCGATCCGCTCGTCAGGAGAGCTCATGCGGCTGTTTCGCCGGCGGCCGCGAGTGCGCCGGCGCCCGCTGGTGCTGATCTGCGACGTCAGTGGGTCGATGGAGCGTTATTCGCGACTGCTCATGATCTTCGCGCACGCCATCGCGCGCCGCGAAGACCTCGAGGCATTCGTGTTCTCGACTCGCCTCACTCGCATCACCCGCCTGCTGCGATATCGAGACCTGGACCGCGCGCTCGACTCCGTCAGCAAGCAGGTCCACGATTTCAGCGGCGGCACGAGGATCGGCGACGCGCTCGCGGATTTCAACCGTCACTGGGCCCGCCGGGTCCTGGGCCACGGCGCCGTCGTCATCATCGTCAGCGACGGGTGGGATCGCGGAGATCCGGCCCAGCTCGCGGCCGAGCTGGTGCACCTGCGGCGGTCGGCCCATCGCCTGATCTGGCTGAATCCGCTCATCGGCTCAGAGGGCTATCAACCGCTGACCCGAGGCATGGCCGCGGCGCTTCCGCTCACCGACGACTTCCTGGCCGCGCACAACCTCCAGGCCCTGGATGACCTCGGCAAGCTGCTCGCCGGCCTGGACAGCCGCGCCAGGAGCCGGTGACGTGCGAGAGCTGCTGGCGGAGCTGAACGATTGGGCTGCAGCGGGCGAGGAGATCGCAGTCTGCACGGTGGTCGAGACGTGGGGATCCAGCCCGCGGCCGCTTGGTTCGAGGATGCTGGCCACCCGCTCGGGCAAGATGGCCGGCTCGGTCTCGAACGGATGCATCGAAGGCGCGGTCTTCGACGAGGCCCAGAAGGTGCTGAAAAGTGGAGCGCCGAAGATGGCTGCGTTCGGGGTGGCCGACGACGTCGCATTTGAGGTCGGGCTCGCGTGCGGCGGTCACATCGAGGTGTTCATCCAACCGCTTGCGGCCGCGCACCGCCAGCTGATCGCGATGCTGAATCGAGATGGAGCGGCGATCCTGCGCACCAACCTCGTGAGCGGCGACACCGAGGTGACGAAGGGGACCGAGGCGGGCATCGACCTGCCGCGTCGCGAGGGCGACTTCTTCGTCGAGCCGTTCCGCCGTCAGCCGCACCTCGTGATCATCGGGGCGATCCACATCGCGATCCCCCTGCACAGGCTGGCCAAGCTCATGGGTTACCGGGTGACGGTCATCGACGCCCGTGCGAAGTTCGCCACCAAAGAAAGGTTCCCCGATGCCGACGAGCTGATCGTCGCATGGCCGGATGAGGCGATGAGCAGGTTGGATGTCGACAACTCGACTTACGTGGTCATCCTCACTCACGACCCCAAGTTCGACCTCCCCGCCCTGCGTTCTGTGCTGGGTCAGGACGTCGGGTACGTCGGAGCGATCGGCAGCCGCAAGACCAATCAGAATCGCTTCGACGCCCTGCGTGCCGAGGGTTTCACCGACGAGCAGCTGGCCAGGGTCCACGGACCGATCGGTCTCGACCTCGGAAGCCGGGGCGCCGAGGAGACGGCCCTAGGCATCCTCGCCGAGATCACGTCCGTTCGATTCGGTGGCTCCGGCACGGCGATGCGCGAGGTGCGGCGAAGCTCCGTAGCCTGAGCCGTCCAGGTATTCGCGCAGTATGGGCAGCGCCAGGTAGAAGACGACGATGAAGCCGTAGATGGCCAGGGCGAACCGGAAGTCGGCCAGAGCGACGAGCGTCGCCAGCGGATACAGCACAAGGCCCGTGGCGAAGCCGACCCAGTCCAGCGGAACATAAGTCCGCCGGTAGCGGCGCGCGTACAGCGTGACCAGGCTGAACGCGACGGCCATCGCCGACATCGTGAGTCCATAGGCAAACGCGGCGGTCTGCTGGTCGTGGCCCGCCTGCAGGTATTGGGCGAGCAAACCCGTCGGGAACGGGATCGCGGCCACGGTCAGGAGAAGCAGTGCGTTGATGAACAGCAGCCGGCGGTCGACGCGCTCGATGTTTTCGAACACGACGTGATGGTTGACCCAGATCACGATGATCGTGCCGAAGCTGATGGCATAGGCGGCGTAGGACGGCCACGCGCTGAGCAGCGCCGCATCGAGGCCGTGGGTCACCCTGGGAGCCACCAGGTTGAAAACGAGAAGCGTGGAGGCGACGGCGAACACCCCGTCGCTGAAGGCCTCCACCCGCGATTTATTCATCGCGACAAAGCTTAGGAGGGAGGGTCAGGCGGTGGCTTTGCCGCGGTCGCGGAACCGGCGCGCCTTCTGCCGGTTGCCGCAGGAGGCCATGTCGCACCAGCGGCTCGAGTGATTGCGTGAGAGGTCGTAGAACGCCCACCGGCAGCTCGTGTCGCCGCAAAGCTTGAGCCTGGGCCAGCGCTCGTCTTGGGAGGCGGCATAGAGAGCGGCCACGATCCGGCCGATGGCGCCCACGACGCCCGAAGCCTCCGGTTCGAGCCTGGGCTTGCCGTCGGGCCCGAACCGCATCCGCAGCCGGCTGGCCGCGGCGGCCTCGTTCAGGGTTGCCGTGTCGATGGGGTAGATGGG
>JBOHUP010000308.1:0-5158 GCA_050734615.1 Candidatus Dormibacteraceae bacterium
GAAAGCACCCTCCGATCGACGTGCCGTCGCTGCCGCTCGCCAGGAAGCCCGTTGCCGGTGAGGCGAAAGCAGCCGACATGGAGCCCGCCAAGGAACCCGAGAAAACTTCGTTCTGAACGTGTAGGCAAGAACAGCGTCGTGCCGTCGCACGGATCTACGTCTTGGGGATCAGAGCCTGTACCTCGGTCATCATCCGGCGCTGCAGAAGGAAGGACACGCCGTACACGGCGCCCGCGAGCACGGCTCCGGCCACGATCGCAAGGGCCGCATGCAGCGCCGATGGCGAGATGGGCGACAGCGCGACCGCGTCGTCGCCGATCACCGCGCCGAGGGCAAGCCCCACCGGGGTGGCCAGGGGCAGCAGCTGGAGGCGGCGCATCACCGGCGGCACCGGCGGCTCGACCCGTCCGACCATCCGCTGTCCCATGACTCCCACCGACCGGACGTGCCGAAGATTGGGCGTGACGGTCAGCACGACGTTTACCTGGTTGCCCGGGACCTGCTTGAGGCGCGCCGGCGGAACGAGGTACTGCTCGACTCCGCCGCGGGTCTGGACCATCATCATGCCGAGCCCCATCGAGGTGCTCACCGAGCTGGCGCCGACCAGCTGTCCCTGGACGAGCCTGCCCTCGGCCTTGCGGTCTTTCAGCGCGAGACGGAAGCCCGGCGCGACGAAGCTCGCGAGGAGCGCGATGGGCAGCACCCAGGCAAGGGAGGCGGCGATGGCGACAGGCCAGCCGTAGACTCCCGGCACGAAGGCGATGATGACGGCTATCACCACCAGGCAGAGCACCGCCACGGCGACCGAGATGTACCCGAGGCGCATGACGAAGTCAGGCGCGTAGCCCTGGAGCATGCCCCCTGCCTGCACGAAGCGCTCGCGCTGCTTGCGCGTCGCACCGGCGGCGTTGGACGCGGCGGGCGCCTTCGGCTGAACCTTGCGCATCTGCTGCCGGACCTGCCGGACCTGTTTCTTACCCATCCCCTGTCCTCTTAGAGCCGGAGTGTATCCGGCGGGGGATACGAGATGCTTCCGTCGGCAACACACGCAAAGGGGGTGATGGAGTGCAGGGCCGGCTCCTTGAGGGACGTGATGTGCCTCACCTCGACCCCCCGGACGGTGAGGGCGTCCGCCAGCAGTGAGCGGTGGCATCGCCACGGCACGGCTTCAGCGCACATGACGGCTACGCGCCTCGCACCGGCCAGGCGCTCGAGGTGGTCGATCGCCAGCCAGAAGGCTTCTTCCTGCATGTAATCGGCATATCCCCGGAATCCAACGTTGCGCCAGCCGGTGTTGATCGAATCTGGTTTTGCTTTGCGGAGGCCGCCGAGAGCGGGCATGTGGAGATACTCGATGCCGCGCGGCGGCAGCGAGCGCTCGAGGGACGCTTTGCCAAAGTGAGGCATGCGGCGTGAGGCGGGCAGGCTGCGCACGTCCACCAGAAGGTCGACGCCATGGTGTTGCAGCAGCTCGACGAACTCTTCGAGTGAGCGCGTGGAGTGCCCGATCGTGAAGACGACGGTCACTACTTCGTCGGATCGACCGCGGGCACCAGCACCCGCTTCTCGTAGGTCACGCCCTTGACCTGGAACGTGCCCGAGAAGAGAAATGCCGGCTCGTAGAAGCTGTGGTCCCCCGCCGGGACGAGCGTGTAGACGAGCGCGGCGCTGGTCAGGGGGACAGTGATGGCCGGGCTCGCACCGGCCGTCCCCGTGGAGGCCGAGGCGAGCGCGGACCGAACCGCCTGTTGGCTGGAGATGATCGGGTAATCGGTCGAGTCGAGGTTGACGGGGAGCAACCCCGAGGCGAGCACGGGGCGGGTGCCGTTGAGGTCCACCTCCATCCCGTACGAGTTGCCGGCGGCGTCGACCAGGTGGGCGAGCCCATAGCCGGGCGCGTCGAACTGGCGGAGGAAATGCACCTTCAGCTGATCGCTGGTTCCGTCGACGACCGTCGTGTAAGGCCATTGCGGCACCAGGCTGTGCTCGGCGAGAAAAAGCTCGGCGATGTCCGCCGGCTGCGCCCCGGCCGCCGAGATGCCGGCCATCGACGGGGCAGCGAGGATGAAGTAGGCCGGCTCCTGGGGCGGCGATTGGATCGTGCCGCGGACCGTCAGGGTGTAATCCGACGCGTCGTACAGCCCCAGGTAACCGGCCGGGCGGCGCGTGAGCGCCGCGCCCAGCGACGATGCGAACTGGTCGGCCACGTCGGTCGAGGGCTCGGTGTATCGGAACACCGGCGCGGCGGTGATCGTGAGGTTCAGCTGGCCTGTCCAGGTGGTGGTCACCGGCCCGGGGTAGTCAACGATGGGCTGAGCGGCCGTGGCCGCGGACCGGTTGGGCACCGCTGGATTGTTCGGTCCCGCCGGTTTGAAGACCGGCGACGGGAGACGTCCGAACGAATGCGCCGAGTTGGTGACACCGCCGCCGGCTCCCTGGCTGAGCTGTGCCCTCCCTGAGGTGGTCGAGGCGCCGCCACCGCCGAGGCGACCGATGCCGCCGTAAGCGAAGATCCCGGCGCCGACGAGCACGACCAGGATCACCGCGACCGACGCCAGCGGGACCGCGGGCACCTCCCGGATGCCCTGCGCGAGGCCCGCGAGCACCTCGCCCGCGCGGGACCAGAATGGGCGGTGCGACTGCATCCGCGACCACAGCTCGTCCTCGAAACCCGCGCGGGGGCGGGTGGTCGCGAATGCGTCGTCGAGCCGGCGCTCGAGCGCCTGGAGCTCGAGCTCGTCGTCCCTCTCGCTCATGCCCCTTTCTTCTCCACTGATTCCTTCAGCGCCTTGATCGCGCGGTGGTACAGCATCTTGGCTGCGTCCTCGCTGCAGCTCATCAAGGTTCCCACCTCTTCGAAGCTGAGCCCGGAATGCCGCAGAGAGATGGCATCGCGCTGTCTTTCCGGCAGGTGCGCTACGCGCTCGAGCAGGGCGCGGTACTGGATCCGGTCCTCAGCGGTGCTCGCCGGGTCCTCCTCGGCCTGGGGTTGCTGCTCGATGCTCCGGCGCAGCCGCTCGCGCCGCCCGCGGGCCCGGAAATGGTCCAGCGTGGCGTTGCGAGCGATCTGGAACAGCCATGCCGCAGGCGTCAGGTTGCGAGCCTCGAACCGCGCATAGGCCCGATAGGCGTTCATGAAGACCTGGGCCGTGATGTCCTCGGCGTCGGCCGAGGTCGGGACCTGGGCGCGGACATACGCGTAGATGCGGCCGAGAAAGTCCCGGTAAATGTCTTCGAAAGGCGGACGTTCGGCGGCCACGGCCGGTTCATGGTAGGTGGGTGCACCCCAAGTGTCTTGGACCGGGGGTCCGCAGCGCAGACGCAGCATGGGCGGCCGAGCCAGGGAGCCGGCGATGGCGCGGGCGGGGGCATCCCCATGGATGCATGACCGAGCGAGCGCGGCGGTTGAGGCAGGCTTCAGCGGCCACAGGCGCGCGGCCGGCCAGGCCGCGAAGATGCGAGGAACCTCTGGACCAAGACACCAGTTGAGGCAACGCCGGGCAGCGTTGCCCAGTAACGACTACGCGCGAAGAGCCGGGCCGACCTCCGCGGGACGGTTGGTGAAGATGGAGTCGGGCTTGCAGTACTTGCACCACGCGATCGCCGCCGCGTCGTCCACTGGCCAGACCGCGACGGCGCCGCCGGCCGCGTGCACCTGTTTGACGACGTCCGGATCCGTGGCGCCCCAATGGGGCGAATAGACGTCGGCCCCGGCCTCGCGCATCATCGCAGCCGGGTGCAGAGGCCGGGCCCCTTCGAGGATGCCGAGCTGAAGCTTCGGCTCCATCTCGCGCAGCTGGCGAATCGAAGGATGATGGAATGAGACGACGGCGCATTCGGGGACGGCCCCCAGCTGGCGCAGCATGGCGACGAGCTTGTCCTCCAGGCCTGGGTACTGCAGCGGCCCCTGTTTGATCTCGATCACGAGTCCCACATTGCCGAGGGCCAGCTCGACGACCTCTTGCAGCAGAGGGATTCGCTCGCCGTGGCCGGCGTCCAGCTTGCGGAGCTCCGATGCCGTGTGGTCGCGTACGACCCCGGTGCCATTGGTCGTCCGCTCCAACGTATGGTCGTGGATCACGACCAGCCGTCCGTCGGATGACAGATGCACGTCGCACTCGACGAGGTCGCAGCCCGCCTCGATAGCGGAGCGGAAAGAGGTCAGCGTGTTCTCTGGATGCTGGGCCGGGTTGCCGCGGTGGCCGCCCAGCAGGGGCCGTCCATCGTCGTGCGCGGCTTCGTATCGGGCCCTGATCGATTGAGTCAAGCCGCCCAGCAGTCTAACCGCGCTCGGACCTCAATCTGGCCACTGCGCACGGGTCGGACTGTGATGACGGCCATTGAGTCCACGCTTACCAATGGTCGCCGTTGGTTCGCGATCGCTGACCAAGAACGCCCATCCTGTTGTCTATAGTGCAGGTGTGACGCCAGCCCAGCCTCGGACCATCGCCGAGCTTCGCGCCGCCGGGCATAAGCACGAGACCGTCAAGCAGGAAATGCGCCGCAACCTGCTCACGCGATTGCGCTCGGGTGAGCCTCTTCTTGCGGGCATCGTCGGCTACGACGAGACCGTGCTGCCGCAGCTTGCCAACGCGGTGATCTCCGGCCATGACGTGATCCTGCTCGGCGAACGCGGTCAGGCGAAGAGCCGGATCATGCGCTCGCTGGTCGCGCTGCTCGACGAGCAGGTGCCGGCGATCGCGGGCTGTGAGATCAACGACCACCCCTACACTCCGATCTGCCGGCGCTGTCTCGACCTCGTCGAGAAGAACGGCGAGGCGGTCGAGGTCGTGTGGATCGGCCGCGACAGGCGTTACGGCGAGAAGCTCGCGACGCCGGACATCTCGATCGCGGACCTCATCGGTGAGGTCGACCCGATCAAGGTTGCCGAGGGACGCTACCTCGCCGACGAGCTCACGATCCACTACGGGCTGCTGCCCCGCACCAACCGCGGCATCTTCGGCCTGAACGAGCTGCCCGACCTCGCCGAGCGCATCCAGGTCGGCCTCCTCAACATCATGGAAGAGAAAGACGTGCAGATCCGCGGCTATCGTGTCAGGCTGCCGCTTGACCTCTTCGTCATCGCAAGCGCCAACCCAGAGGACTACACGTCGCGCGGCCGGATCATCACTCCGCTCAAAGACCGCTTCGGTTCGCA
>JBOHUP010000309.1:0-2658 GCA_050734615.1 Candidatus Dormibacteraceae bacterium
CGTGATAGTACCGAACATCAGTTTGGTCTGAACTATTTTCTCTGGACTGCTTTTCGTTGCTTTTCTTTACCAGCTTCGCTTCAAAAGGCCCAGCCTTTTGGCCCGGTTCTCAGCCCAAATGAAGACGAAATAAGCGGCCGGGATCAGGCCCGCGCCCATCGCCAGGAGGATCGCGATCGCCGGCACCTCGCCTGTCAGGGTCGCCCCGTCGAGCAAGCTGCCGCGCATCCCGGAGAGCGCGTATGTGAGAGGGCTCGCGGCGCCCGCGAACTGCAACGGCAGCGGCAGCACGGACAGCGGGTAGTAGACGCCTGAGACGAGCAGCAGGAAACCCTGCACAGCGATCGACATCTGCTCGCCCTTCTGTGGAGAGAGCAGGGGCAGGACCGAGGTGAGGATGCTGAGGCCGATCAGGGGCAGCGTCGACGCGGCCAGCACGGCAAGCGCGGCCGGGACGTTCGCGTGCGAGAAGTCGAGATGGAAGAACCCGGTCGCGATCAGCAGCACGACGAATGTCCGCGCCAGGCCGTAGCCGATCGCGAACAGGCAGATCCCCATCAGGTGGGTGATGCGCTTGACGGGCGCCATGAACGTGTACTCGATCGTGCCCTCCCAGCGCTCCCACGAGATCGCGTACGCCGCTTCCATGAAGACGAGGGACAGGTAACCCCAGAGCAGAGCTCCGATCAGCAGGTAGAGCTGTGCCCGGTGCACGTCGAAGGACGCGCCATGAGCGCCGAGCGAGCCCAGGCCCGACGCGAGAAAGCCGATCGACAGCACGCTGACCAGGCTGTAGAAGAGCCAGACGACCTCCCACAGCCAGTACCGCCTGACGACGTGCATCTGCCGCTCGGCGAAGCCGAGCAGGGCGTTGAGCTCGGTATGCCTGATGGCTGCGCTCATCCGTCTTCCTCCTTCCCGGCGACTGCCAGGCTCTTCCCCGTCAGATGCATGAAGACGTCCTCGAGGGTTGCCACCCCGTGCGCCAGGCAAAGCTCGCCTGGAGCGCCGTCGGCAAGCACCCGACCGCCATCCATCATCAGCACACGATCGCAAAGCGCCGCCGCCTCGTCCATGTCGTGGGTGCAGAGCAGCACGGTGACCTCGCGCTCCGACCTGAGGGCCTGAAGCAGCGTCTGGACCTCTTTCTTCGAGCGCGGGTCGAGACCGGTCGTCGGCTCGTCCATCAAGAGCAGGGACGGAGCCGTCAGGAAGCTGCGCGCGATGGCGACCTTCTGCTGCTGTCCTCGAGACAGCTGCTTCATCGGCTGGTCGATCGTATCGAACGGGAGTCCGAGGCGCTCGAGGATCTTGACCACGGACTCTCGGGTGCCAGTCGCGCCGCCGCCGTACAGGCGCGCCGCGTAAAGCATGTTCTCCCACGGGCTGAGCTCCTTGAAGAAGGCGGCCTCGACCGACACGCGGTTGACGTGGCGCCTGACCGCGATCGGTTCCGCGACCACATCCCAGCCGAACACCCTCGCGCGGCCGGCGTCGGGCGTCAGCAGCGTGCCGAGGATGCGGATCAGGGTCGACTTGCCGCTCCCGTTCGGCCCCAGGATGCCGGTGACGCCGCCGACCTCGACCGTGAGGTCGAGCTCGTGAAGGGCGATCTTGTCCTTCCACTCCCGCCGCCACCAGGGCGCGCCCGGTTCGCGCTCGCGGCGCCGAAACGCTTTTCTGATCCCGCTGATCTCGATGGCTGTCGTGCTCATCAATCGCTCCAAGAATCCGAGGCAAAAAGAAAAGGACCGTGGCGGTGCCCAACAACCGCACGGTCCTCTGTCGGTGAACTTGGTTTGTTTCTAGCTTTCGGTTACCGAACCAGACTCAATGTGCGGTCAGAAGGCAGGCTTCGCCCTCAAGGGCGAACGTCCGCTTTCCGTGGTGCCGCATATGAGCTCACTCCAAAAATGCCGATAGACACACCCGGATGGGTGTAGTGGAAGCCAAGCCTAAACTCGATCCGGCTCGAAGTCAAGCCGCTTCCAGCTGGCTCAAGACGAAGGACATCACGAAGGCTTCCTCACGCCAGGATTCGTAACGGCCCGATGGCCCCGAATGCCCGGTCATGTGCGTGAGCAGGATCAGGGGCCGGTCGCCGGCGTTCAGCGTCCGGAGCTTGGCCACCCACTTCGCCGGCTCCCAGTACGACACGCGCGGATCGGTCCAACCGCCGGTGACGAGCAGCGCCGGGTAGTCGGCCGGGTGCACATTGTCGTATGGCGAGTAGCTCTTCATGTAGCGGTAGTACTCGGGGTCCGCGGGGTTGCCCCACTCCTCATATTCGTTCGCGGTGAGGGGCAGCTTGTCGTCAAGCATCGTCGTCAGGGCGTCGACGAACGGGACCTGGGCGACGGCGCAGGCGAAGAGGTCGGGCCGTAGGTTCAGCACCGCTCCCATGAGCAGGCCACCGGCGCTGCGGCCGCGGATCGCCAGGCGCTGTGGATTGGTGTAGCGCTCCGCGACGAGGTGCTCGGCGCAGGCGATGAAGTCGGTGAAGGAGTTGCGCTTGTGGAGATACTTGCCGCCCTCATACCATTCGCGACCCATCTCTCCCCCACCTCGCACGTGCGCGATGGCGTAGACAAACCCACGGTCGAGCAGGCTGAGGCGCGCGGGGTCGAACATCGGGTCGATCGAGATCTCGTACGCGCC
>JBOHUP010000310.1:0-2598 GCA_050734615.1 Candidatus Dormibacteraceae bacterium
GGCGGCCGCGTGGTGGTGGCCGGCACGCGGGGCCGGGTCAACCGGCTGGATGGCACTTCGATTCCGGCCGGCAACGGGTTCGGGATCGCGCTCGCCGCGGGGACGTTGTGGACCGCCGATTACGAGCGGGCTGAGCTCGTCCCCGCCGGCGGCGGCGATCGGGTCGGCCTGCCCCTGCCGGTCTTTCCGTTCTGGCTCGCCCCCGGCTCGAGCGATAGCCTGCTGATCGCCGCCGAAGGGCCGTCCGAAGACACGGACCCCGGCGGCGTGTTTTCCTACGACCCCGTGACCAACACTTTCAAGACGCTGGCCAAGCCTCGTGACCCGGACCAGGTGGTGCAGTCGGGCTCGACGGTACTGGTCGCGGACCACGGGGACCGAGACGTGCTGTCGATCGACGGGGGTCGGACCAGCACCTGGGCCCGCGGTGCCGCGGCCGTCGCGATTGCCCCTGACCCGGCGCTGGACCTGCTGGTGGTAGCGGTCAACTCCCATGAGTGAGATCTGGCCTAGCCTGTGCCGGGTGGCCGTCGGCCTTTACTGGCTCTACTTTGCCAGCCAGAAGTGGCAGGGCGTCGACTGGATGCAGTCTCTGATTCAATCGACGGCGCGCGCGAACCCCATCCCCGGCCTGCATCAGTTCCTGAGCTCGGTGGTGGTACCCAACTGGCTTCCGTTCTCGCTCGCGCAGGCGGTGGGCGAGACGGTCGTTGCGATACTTTTGATCCTCGGGCTGGGCACCCGATGGGCCGCGATCCTCGGCCTGCTGCTGGCGACCAGCCTTGCTTTGACCGTCGCGTTCGCCGTCGGCGACGACGGCTTTCGGTGGCTCTACTACCTGGCCGTGCTGGCGAGCGCCCAGGTCATCGTCTCCGGCCCCGGTTCGATCGCGCTTGGACGGTTCGGTTGGGTCCCCGCCGTCCTGCGCTGACCGCGGCCGTGCTCGCCGCGATCATGTGCGGTTGCCTCGGTCCAGCGGCGTCCTCGAGCTCCCCCCAGTCCACACCCTTGCTGTCGCCGCCTCCCATCAGCGGGTGCCGGGCGGGCCTACCCGAAGCCGGGGTGCACAACCCCGACCGGCTGCAGGTGCTCGATCCCTGCAGGCATGCTGCCGGGATTGTGGTGGACGTCGCCCACGAGGACGATGGCGACTATCACCTGTGGTTCACCCCGGATCCGGCCTACGTTGGGCTGATGAACTCCGAGAACCATTTCCAGGCCAAGCCGGCAATGCTCGCGGAGATCACGCCCGGCTGCCCGGCGGACAGCAACCCCGCGGACGCGCACGCGGCATCGCTCTGTCCGAGGTCAAACCTGCCCATCCCCGTGATCGGAAATCACATCTCGATCGACGGTCCGTGGGTCCTCGACACCGACCACGGATGGCGTGAGATTCATCCCGTGGGCTCGATCCAGATAGGCTAGGCGTGTGAGCGTTGACGCCGAAGGCTACGGGTTCCCGGAACACCAGCGGACGCTGGCTCGCCTGATCGATGACGTTCGCGTTCTTTCGCCTGCCGGCGTCGAGCGAGTGGCGGAGGGTTGGGATCGCCACGTCGGCCTTCGCGGCCGGGAGGCAATGCACGACGCCGAGAAGGCGGCCCTTCACGCGATCGAGCAGGCAAATCAAGGCATGGCCTGGGCCGAGGTACGCAAGAACCTTTTCGGCTTGACGGAGTCGGGCGCCGCGCTCGTTTCGTGGAAGGCCGAACATGGAGAGACGGGCCACAAAGCCGAGGACGCCGCTTTCATGGCCGCCCTCGGCCTGGTCGCCGGCAACCTGATCACCAAGCAGCAACAGGCGACGCTGGTCCGGCCGCTCGCGGAAGCCCTGCCCTGGCTGCTGCCCGACGAGGTGCACCCAGAGCCGTAGGCGCTGGGCGCCGGCCTAGGAAGTGATGCCCGCCAGCTCGGCCAGGTCCACGTCCGCGCTGGCCAGCACCGATTCACCGATCGGGAGCCGGCGCTCGATGAGCTCGCCGCCCAGCTCGTTGGTCTTTTTGTCGTTCATGGAGAGGACGCCAGCGACCAGCCCGTCGCGCAGATAGAAGACCGAGAACGCCAGCGCGTCGCGGTCGCCGCGCCACACCACCTTGTCATCTCCAGACGCATGGCCACGGTACTCAAGGTTCACGTCGTACTGATCCGACCAGAAGTACGGCAGCTTGGCGTACGGTGTGTGACCTTCGGCGATCGAGGCGGCGATGCCGCGGCCGTGGCCTTTGGCGACTTCCCAGTGCTCGACGCGGATCGCGCGCTTGAGCACCGGATGGTGATGAAGGGCGATGTCGCCGCCGACATAGACGTGGTCCGCGGCTCGCAGTCCCTCATCAACAGGCACGCCGCCACCCTCGATCGCCAGCCCGAAAGCTTTCGGCAGATCGAGGTTGGGGTCGATGCCGATCGCGACCAGAACCATGTCCGCCTCTTCGGTGCGCCCATCTGACAGCGTGACACTCGTGACGCGATCTGCGCTCTTGTGCCATTCCTTGACCGATGTTCCCGTTCGCAGGTCGACGCCTTTGGAGTGGTGGATCCTGGCGTAGATCTCCCCGACCTGCTGGCCGAGCGCGCGGGCGAGCGGCACCGGGGCAGTCT
>JBOHUP010000311.1:0-3162 GCA_050734615.1 Candidatus Dormibacteraceae bacterium
CGGTCACCTTGTGTTTGTCGACCATCCGCCAGAGCCGATCCGGCGCCGGGTGGTCGGGCGTGCCTTCGTACAGGACCATCGTCCCGCCGAGCGCAAGCGTGCCGAGGATGAGCCAGGGGCCCATCATCCAGCCGAGGTCGGTGAACCAGAAGACGGTGTCCTCGCTGCCGATGTCGAAGCAGTGAGCCATGTCCTGCGCGGCCTTGACCGGAAAGCCGCCATGCACGTGCAGCGTGCCCTTGGGCCGCCCGGTGGTGCCGGATGTGTAGATGATCATCAGCGGATCTTCGGGATCCATCTCGTGTGTCGGCGCGCGGTCGTGCTCGTCCTCGAGCAGCACCTCCCACACCTGGTCGCGACCATGCGTCCACGGAATCTCGCGCACCACCCGTCGGAACACGATGACCTTGACCACCGTCGGGCAGCTGACCAGCGCCTTGTCCGCCGTCTCCTTCATCGGCACGACGTTGCCGCGCCGGTAGAAGCCGTCCGCACAGATCAGCACCTTCGCCTCACCGTCACGCACGCGCGACGCGATCGCCTCGGCGCCATAGCCCGAGAAGAGCGGGATGATGACCGCGCCGATCTTGGCCGTGGCCAGGACCGAGATGGCGACCTCGGGGCACATCGGCATGTAGATCCCCACGCGATCGCCAGGCCGCACGCCCAGGCGCCTCAGCGCTCCGGCGAGGCGGCAGACCTGGTGGTCGAGCTCGCGATAGGTCAGCTTGCGCACCTCGCCCGGCTCGCCCTCGAAGACGATCGCCGGCTTGTCGCGGTATTCCTCGATGCGGTAGCGGTCGAGGCAGCTCTGCACGATGTTCATTCGCCCTCCAAGCCACCACTTCGCCCACGGCTTGCCCTGTGAGAGGTCGACGACCCTGTCGTAATGGCGGTAGAAGGCGATGTCGATGTCTTTGATCGCCGCGTCCCAGAACCACTCGATGTCGTCGTCGGCGCGTCTGAGCAGCTCGTCGAACGTGTCGATGCCGTGAACGTCCATGAACCGCTTGAGGCGGCTTCGCGCGATCACCTCGGGGCTCGGCTCCCACATGACATCCCCGATCACCACCGGCTGCACGGGCCTATTGTCTGACTTCGCACCATGAGCGCACTGCCCGATGACTTCGCTGAAACGCTCGCCCGTGTGCTCGAGGCTGGTCACCGCGATCGGGCGGCCGAGATCATCGAAGCCGCGACGAGGCTCGACGATCGGCGCCTTCGAATCTTCCTGCGGCTGTTCGCGGCCCGGGTCCGCGCTTCAGACGTGCCGGTCAGAAGCGATGAGCTGAGGAGTTTCCTGCGCCGCGCATCGGCCGCAGGCGCTCCTTGATGCGCTCCGCCTCCTGCAGCAGCTCCCAGTAGTTGGCCCAGGCCGTGCGTGCAACGGCGACGGCGAGGCCGGCCCGGAAATGCTCGCGCGTGGCTCGCACCGCCTGCTCCTGCGCGTAACACCAGCGATCCAGCGCCCGCTCGACCGTGCAGTCGACCATCGCGATCCATTCGTCTGCTTCCGCGCTGCTTGGCGGCGGCAGGGTCAGGACCTTCCACCTGATGTCGTCGCGGACCACTGTCAGGACCGGTTGGCCGCTGGGTCGTCCCGCATGGCGGTTGGGTCGTGGATGTTTCGGGTTGGCGGCCATGATCCGCTGCTGGACTGCGAAAACGAGCTCGTGGGCTGCATCGAGCGTCACGGGTGGTACCGGAGGGTTGCGGCGGCCGAGGCGGACCTGAAGCGCGTGGATCGCCTCGCGGAGGCGAGGGGGTGCCTCGATCTTGTCCTCGAGTCGGAGAGTTTCAACATCGTCCAGGAGACCGTCGGATTCGGCCAGGAGTGTTCTGCGCCGAGCCTCGACGGCTTCTTCAGTAGGCGCTGTGATCGTCGCCGCACCCATGGCGAGCACAATAGCCGGGATCGGCGCGTTGTCAAGTCCTTCTTTACAGGCACGACGAACACCTTAACAGCCTGGATTGCTTGGCCGCCCTGCGCCACATATCGTCGCTGGCATGAAACGCTGGCTGGTCGCGTTGTTAGCGCTCGGTCTCGGCGGAGCCGTGTCTGCCGCCTTGCTCATCCTGGACAACCCATCTCGAGATGCCCTCGACGTGTACGTCGCGGCCACAGACATTCCGGCGGGAGCGGTGCTCAATGCGGCATCGATCACGCTTGCCCGTCTTGTAATCAGTGAGAACCGCAAGCTTGTCTTCACCCGCAACGAGGGCGGCGCGTTGTCCGTGCTCCACGCCTCGCACGATCTCGCCTCCGGCCAGCTGATTCAGCGCAGCGACGTCATCGCCTCTGAGGCGCCGGCCGATCGCCGGCTGGTGTTCGTCCCGGTACAGAATGCGCCGGCGGCGCCCGTCGGGTCTCACATCGATCTGCTTGCGCTGGACGGCCCACCCGACCATCCGACGGTCGAGCCGTTCGCCATGGACGTCGAGGTCCAGTCATCCTCGTCAGGCGGCCTGGTGCTGGTGGTCTCCGCCCAGGAGGCAGCCGCATTCGTGTACGCGGGGGCCGCCATGCACCTCGCCGCCGTCGTCGCCGAACCCGGCTCGACAGGTGGTGGCGAATTGCCAGTGTCGAGCGCGGCCCAAGCGATCCAGGTCGCGGGCGCGCCGTGAGCGCCGTGGCGGCGAAGGAGCTCGAACAGGTGATTCGCACGCAGGTCGAAGTCGAGCTCGCGTGCGAGCTGGCCCGCCGTGAGCGCACGCGTCTTCGGGTCGACGACCAGCAATGGGTCTACGAGCTGGTCGGAAAGCTGGTGGCGGCGGAGAACCTCGAGGCCGACCGCTCAGAGCTGCTGTGGAGACGCATCTTCGCCACCGTGACACCGCTCGGACCGCTGGCCGAGCATCTGGCCGATCCAGAGGTCGAAGAGGTGCGCATCAACGGCACCGAGGCATGCTTTGTCTTCAGGGGAGGACGGCGCCACGCGATCGACCCGCCCTTTCACGACGAGACTTCACTCGTCGAGCTCGTCCACTGGTACACAGACGGCACGCCCAGCGCGCGACTCGACCGCGCGAGCCCGACGGTGACGATGACATTGCCGGAAGGCAGCCGGCTTCATGCGGCGCTCTCGCCGCCGGCATATCCGATGAGCGTGACCATCCGTCGCCATCCACCGGCGCGTTTCAACGACATGGCCTCTCTCGAGG
>JBOHUP010000312.1:0-2681 GCA_050734615.1 Candidatus Dormibacteraceae bacterium
GGCCACAACCCTCGAGCGCGGATCCACGCGCAGTGGTCGCCGATCGGGCAGAAGCTGCGCCGAAAGACGTTGCTGCGCGGCCTGGGGGCCCTGCTGGCCGTCCTGCTCGTGATCGGGTTCGCGGCAGATGCTTACGCTCAGTCTTTCTTCGAGACTCTGCCTTCGATCCAGGGCCTGGACAGCGCCTCGTTCGCCGGCGACACCGTGATCAGTGACCGCAACGGCGTCCTGCTCGCCGACATCGGCAACCACGGCGACCACCGCCTGGCCGTAAAGCTGAAGGACGTCGCCCCGGTGATGATCCAAGCCACGGTCGCGATCGAGGACAGAACTTTTTACTCCAACCCGGGTTTTGATGCGGCCGCGATCGTGCGAGCCGCGCTCGACAATCTGCGCAGCGGCCACATCGTCAGTGGCGCGAGCACGATCACACAGCAGCTCGCCAAGCAGCTGTTCCTCAGCTCTAATCAGACCGTCAGCCGCAAGATCCAGGAGTTCGCGCTGGCTTACGAGCTGAGCCAGACCTACACCAAAGACCAGATCATGGAGCTGTATCTCAACAAGACGCCCTATGGGTCCCAGTCGTACGGGATCGAGGCGGCGGCAGAAAGCTACTTTCACATCCCGGCGTCCAAGCTCGATCTCGCCCAGGCCGCCGTGCTGGCCGGTCTTCCGCAGGCGCCGACGGAGTGGAACCCGAACATCAACCCCGACGCCGCCAAGCTGCGGCAGATCGAGGTCCTGCAGGCGATGGTGACGACCAACTTCATCAGCCAGGCGGACATGGACAAGGCGGTGGCGGAGCAGCTCAGCTACCACGTGCCGGTCAACAGCTTCCTCGCCCCGCACTTCGTCGACTACGTGCAGACCGAGCTCCGCCAGCTTGGGTTCCAGCCCGGCGTGCAGCAGCTGAACGTCAAGACGACGCTCGACTACAAGATGCAGCAGATCGGCGAGTCTGTGGTCAGCTACAACCTCGCCGCCAAACCCGGCCGCGGCTGCTACAACAGCGGCGTCCCAGACGGCTGGTCCTACCTTTCCGAAGCGGGAGCGGCGTGCTGGGACCCGCGAGGCCAGCTCTCGTCGGGCTTGATCGCCGAGGACCCTAAGACCGCTGACATCCTCGTCATGGTCGGGTCGCCCGACTACAACGCCTCGGCGGGCCAGATCAACTACACGACGATCCCCAGGAACATGGGCTCGTCGATGAAGCCGTACACCTACGCGGCGGTGTACAACGCACGCGCGGCCACGGTCGACACCCCCGTCTACGACGGACCGAACCCGCTGATCTACAAGGACTGCTGCAGCACCACCCAGTTCCGCAACTACGACAACCGCTCGCACGGCGTGCTGCCGCTGAAGAAGGCGATGGGCAACTCGCTCAACATCGCAGCAGTCAAAGTCGAGCTGTCGATCGGCGTCCCTGCAGTCCTGTCGTGGATGCGGAACCTCGGCGTCTACCCGCGCTTCGTCAACCCGGACGGCAGCTACAACCCCACCGCGCCGGCTGACGAGTACGGGCCGTCGCTCACGCTCGGCGGGTACCCGATCACTTTGCTCGAGCACGCCAACGGCATCGCCACCTACGCCGACATGGGCGTCTACCACACCCCGCAAGCGATCCTGCAGGTGACCGACTCGCACGGCAATGTGCTGTACACCGACCACCCCGACCAGCGAGCCCGGCTCGCGATCGACCCAGCGGTCGCTTTCATCATGGCCCAGACCATGGCCGACGACCAGAACAGATGCCTCATCTTCGGCTGCAACAGCGCGCTGCACTGGAAGGACCGCACCGTCGCCGCCAAGACCGGCACGACCGACAATTTCAAGGATGCGGTCACCGTGGCGTTCACGCCCGACATCGCGGTCGCCTTGTGGGTTGGCGACATCCTGAACAACAGCCACGCGATGGTGAGCGGCGCCGACGGAGTGTTCGTCGCGTCCCCCGCCGTGCATTCCTTCGTGGCGCAGGCTGAGGCCGGGGTGCCCGGCAACCTATGGTACCCGGTGCCTCCAGGCATCGTGGCCGGTCCGAACAACAGCTGGTATCTGACCGGCGCCACCAATATCCCCAAGCTGCCCGGCGACAATCCGCCGAGCCCGACACCGACCGGGCCCGCGTACGTGATCCCGCCCGACCCCGGGACCGGCCCGGTGCTCGCGAGCCCATCCCCAACCCCGATTCCGGTCGTCAGCCCGTGTACTCAGCCGCCCTGTAAGGTCCCGTAGACCCGCCGCCCTGAAATCGGCATCGAGGCCGACCTTAGGATTACGGGCATGGCGCCAACCCTGACGGTCGCGACCGAGCAGCTGCCGAAGAGCCAGGTCGGCATGACGATCGAGGTTCCGGCCGAGGTGGTCGACGCGACCTACGAAAAGGTGCTGAACCGCCTGGTCTCGCGGGCGCGGATCGAAGGCTTCCGTCCCGGTCGCGCCCCACGCGGGCTCGTCGAGGCGCGCCTTGGCCCGGCCGTGCTGCGCGAGGAGGTGGTCGAGACGATGATCCCGGAGGTCATCCGGCAAGCCCTCGACGAGAAATCGATCGATCCGATCGACAATCCCGACGTCGAGGTGCTCGAGCTGGAGCGCGGCCGGCCCGCGCGGCTCAAGGCGACCATCAGCGTGATGCCCGAGGTGACGCTCGCCGACGCGAGAGCGCTGACGGTGCCCGCCCC
>JBOHUP010000313.1:0-4434 GCA_050734615.1 Candidatus Dormibacteraceae bacterium
AGTCACGTGAGTTTGTCCGCGATCGCGGGCTCGAGATCGCTCGGTTTCTGGTGGCGCGGGGGGTGAAGGCGATCGTCATCGGGTCGAACACCGGCACGGCTGGGTCCGCCGAGGCCCTTCGAGGCACGCTGACCATCCCCGTGGTCGCGATGGAGCCCGGCGTGAAGCCGGCCGTCGCGGCCACCAGGACGGGGGTCGTCGGCGCGATCGTGACCGCGACCATGAGTGGCTCCGATCGCATGGCTTCGCTGCTCGACCGCTTCGGCACGGATGTCGAGGTGCTCACGCAGCCGGTGCCGGGTCTCGTCGAGCACGTGGAAGCAGCGGACCTGAAAAGCGACGAGCTGAGAGACATGGTGGCCGGCTATATCACGCCTCTGGTCGACGCAGGCGCTGACACGATCGTCCTCGGGTCGACCCACTACGTTTTCCTGAGGCAGCTCATCGCCGAGGTCGCCGGCCCGAACGTGACCTTGATCGACACGGGCGCCGCGGTCGCCCGCCAGCTGGCCAGGGTGCTGGGCGAGCGAGACCTGGCGGCGCCGGCGGGCGCGCAGAGCCACGAACGTTTCTGGACCAGCGGCGATCCTGTCGAGTCGCAACGCGTGATGTCCGCGCTGCTCGAGCGCGCCGTGACGGTAGAGAAGCTACCCGGCTCCTAAGTGGCTCTTGTACCGCTCGGCCGAGCGGTGAACCGCTGCCTTCGCGCCGGATGCCACGTTCCGCTCCCACCACGCTCCGTAGATTCGGTCGAAATCAAACGGGGCGACGGCCGCGAGGATGTGATCGACCTTGGCCGCTGACAGCGGGATGTAGTTGGGAAAGCTGTACATGAAGCTCACCCAATCCCGGTCTTGAGCGACCTGGAGGATGTCGCCGGTCAAAAGGGCGCCGCGACCATCGGCAGCCGCCGGCACGTGCGCCACGGTGCCTCCATCGAAATGACCGCCGCCCCGGATCAAGGTCATCCCGTCCCACAAGGTCCTGGTTTCGCCGTCCCAGAACTCGATGCTTTCGTCCGGACGCATCACCCAGCGTCGGTCCGCGGCATGGAGGAGGATGGGCGCATCGAACGCGCGACCCCATTCGACCATCGTCGAGTAGTAATGCGGGTGCGAGATCGCAATCGCCCGGATTCCTCCCAGCGCTTGGACGGCCTTGATGGTCGGGTCGTCGAGCAGCGTGATGCAGTCCCACAGCAGGTTGCCTGCCGGCGAACGCACGAGCAGCGCCCGCTGGCCGATCGCAAATGAAGGGGTGGTCCCGATCCCGGTCAGCCCAAGGTCGTCGCGGATCTCGTTTTGGTGATCGCGACGCAGGTCCTCGAGCGTGGTCCATGCCTGGCCCGCCCACCTGACGTACTGCCGGTCGTCCTTGCAGACCGGGCAGCCGCTCGGCGTACCTTCACCGGCGTGCTGGACTCCGCACGCGATGCAGATGTGATGCGTGACGGACCGGTCCGTCGCGGCGCGCCCCCGGCTACGGACCACTGACTTTGAGCACCAGGCCGATTCCGTAGGTGATGCTGCCGACGATCACTCCAGCCAGCGTCATCTCGAGGCCCGCCGACCACCACGTCCGCAGCGTGAACAGCGATTTGGCCGCGCCGACGAGGAAGTGCGCGATCAGCGACACGACAGCCGCGGTGATCACGGCGACACCGCCACGCAGGAAGAAGAACGGGATCACCGGCACCATCGCCCCGATGAACGTGCTGACACCGGCGGCCACGGCGGACTGGACGGGCTGGCTCGAACCCTCGATCGACCCTCCCAGCTCATCGGGTGCATGGACCTTGAGCAGCGCGTCTGGATCCTTGGCCAGCTGAGCTGCGAGATTGTCCGCCGTCGCCTTGTCGATGCCCTTCAGCTGGTAGAACAGCGCGACCTCCTCCTGCTCCTCCTCCGGGTGCTCGACGATCTCGGCCCGCTCGCGCGCCACGTTGGCGGCCGCCACCTCTCCTTCCGACCTCTCGGCGAGGTACGCGCCCGTGGCCATCGACAGGGCCGAGGCGATGGCGCCGAAAAGGCCGGCCGTGAGCACGAACCCCGAGCCGCCTGTGGCGCCGGACACGCCGGCGACGATCCCGAACACGGCCGCCAATCCGTCGTTGGCGCCATAGATCGCGCCGGAAATCCAGCCCGAACCCCTGCGATGCCAGGTCTCCCGACCAAGAATTCGATTCAACTGACCCTGGGGGCTGGAGGGCGGGTGCTCGTCACCGCGATGCGCGGCCTGCATCGCCTCCAGCGACTTGGAGTGACCCTGCTCCTCGGTCCGGATCGACTCCAGGACCGCGTCGGTGGCGGGGTCGCCGGTCGAGCGCCGGTACCGGTCCCGGATCTCCACCTCTTCCGCCGCCTCCATGCGCGCCATGACGGCGGGCACGGGAGCCAGCCTCGCCTGGGCGCGCTGGACCAGCGACAACTTGACGCCGGCCGGGTCAGGGATCGGCACGCCCAGCTCGCGCAATCGCTTTTCGATGCGTTCACGGTGCGCCGCCTCGGCGTCCGCGATGGCTCGGATCACCTCGGCTCGCCGATCGTCACCGACGCGATCGGCCAGCAACATGTAAAGCGCTCTGGCCTGCACCTCGCCGCGCCACGCCTGCAGCAGCCGCGACACCGCGTCCTTCGAGCTCGTCTGCTGTAACACACGATCAGGCTAAGCCACCCTGGGTGGCGGGAGTGCTTCTGAGACACTGGCGCCGTGCGCGGGTTCTTGATCGGCCTCGTCCTGGTCGTCGGGCTGACTACGACGATCCTGTCCCTGAGGCCCGGCGGCCTGCGCCGTCAGCTGCGCTTCGCGGCTCGCCGCTTACGCATCGCGATCATTCTCGGCGGCATATACGTGATCGCCTCGCTCGTCATCCGCCTGGTCTTCCCGACCGGTCGCGTCTCCGATTACGGGCCGGCGGTGCTTGCCATTGCGCTGGCCGTGGCGTTCCTGGTCCTGGCCCGCGACCCGGCCGTCCCAAAAACCGAACCCACCTCGACCCCAGGCACCTGAGGAGGGTGGGGACACCGGCTGTCCCCACCCTGGTCGTATCGAGGTTCGTCAGCTCAGACCGCTGTTGCCAACCTCACTTGCGCTTGAGGCAAGACCCCGAAGTCTGGTTGGCGGCGCGAAGCATGTTCACCGTGTTGTCGTCCGCGAATGCGATATGGGCGCAGCCCTGCGCGTCGAGGTCCTCGCTGATGAAGTCGAGGAGGTTTCGGTTCGAGATCGTCGGCACGCAAGCGATCCCGAGGTTGCAGATGTCGCCGACATGCATCGGCGTCGTCGTCAACTGTGACGCCGTCCAAGTTGCTCCACCTGTTCCGGCGCCGAGGTTCAGCGATTGCGAGGCGTAAAGGTTCCACGAGCAGGGCCCGGGGTACGTCGGGTTGACGGCGGGACCGGCGCAGCCGCCGGGATCAGCCTTCCCGAAAGCGTCTGTCGGCACGATCGCGGTCGTGCGCAGGTATGCGACGTCCACCTGCCCGGGGCTGCCGGCCGCGATCGCCGGGAAGAAGTGCGTCCCTGTCTCCCCCACCGGGTTGACGCGATACGGCTTGCCGGCACTGCCTGGAATCAGGCCACCGCCTCCATCCCAGGTCATGCCGCCGTTGCTCGACCACACCACGTACATGTTGTATTCACACGATGTGTCGGACTGCACGGTGCCTGCCGTGGACTCGGCGGAGCACGTCGCAGGGTTGGAGTTCAAGTTGACGTCGAATCCGAAGTAAGGGTTGCCCCGGTTGTCCAGCGTGAAACCGACGAACGGCGTCGAAGCATCATGCCCCAGACCGGCGTCGAAGGCCTGCTGGGCGGTCCATGTCTTCCCGTTGTCGTCGGAGTAGGAGATCCAGAGCGTGTGGAAGGCCTGCAGCATCGACACGTTGCATCCTGTCGCGTTCTGGGCCAGGTCGGCCGCGATCCAGCCGACGATGATGCGGCCCGCGTGGGGCGTGCCGGGCGGGGCAATGCCGACTCCGGCCGGCACCGTGTTGCAGAACGTATAACCCTGCGCGACCAGAGTGCCGGCGACGGCGCCCGGGGTCACCGACGGGCTGATGAGCACGTCTTGCGGCGCCCCGAAAGTAGCGCCGCCGTCGTGCGAGATGTTGACCCAGATCTGGCTGGGCCCGAAGAAGTCGTGGTACATGAGCACGACCTCGGCCTGGGATGTGCTCGTGGCGGGTGGGAGGATGGATGCCGCGACCCAGTCGCGGTCCACGCCGAAGGCCGAGCAGCTGGTCGCGCACTGCGGGATCAAACCGGCGCCGTGCGACCACGATGCCCCGTGGTTGACCGACTTCCACACATCGGCCTGCAGCGGAGCGACGCCCTGGCTTCCGGCCAGGTTGCACAGGTAGACGGCGTTGGCCTGGTCCGTCGCCAGGCAGTCGTCGCCGCTGTTGGGATCAGCCGTCGCGACCTGGCTCCAGG
>JBOHUP010000314.1:0-3183 GCA_050734615.1 Candidatus Dormibacteraceae bacterium
AGGTTTGGGGGCTGATGACCCATGGCGCGGTCATCGCACGGGAATACGGCTTGCCGGCCGTGGTGGGGGTGGAGCATGCCACCCGGCTGATCCAGGATGGGCAGAGGATCCGCGTGCACGGGACGGACGGGTACATCGAGATCCTGCCCTAGGCCGCGACATTTTTCCGGCCGGGGTGGCACCGCGTATGGGCACGGGGCGCGCGCGAGCGGCGATCGCTTTCAGCGGCGACGGAACGCAGCCCTTAATCCCTGACCACTCGGAACCTCAGGTGGGTGACGCCAGGCGCTTCGACCACGCGCACCTGCTCGAGCGTGACTCCCGCCAACGCAGCGTCATCGAAGACTCGAAGCCCATCGCCGAGGAACACGGGGACTAGATGAAGGTCGATCTCGTCAAGCAGCCCGGCGGCCAGATACTGGTTCGCTACGCTGGCGCCACCGCCCACCAAGACGTCCTTCCGGCGCGCCGCTTGCTCGGCCATCTCAAGCGCTGCCCTGATTCCCTCGGTCACGAAAGTGAATGGCGCATCCCCGTGGAGCACGAGGGGCTCTCGCGGGTGATGGGTAAGGACAAAGACCGGCACCTGGAAGGGGTTGCCTCCCCACGGACCGTCCCACGGCGGGTCGCCCCACGGACCCGGACCACCGCCGAACATATTCCGCCCGAGGATCATCGCGCCCGAAGTGTCTTCTTCTTGGACGGCCGTGCTGGCGTTGGTAACGCCTCCCTCAAGACCGGCGAAAGGGAACCTTTTGCGGAAAACCGCAAGTTCATGCCTCCATGCGCCCAGTCGCTCGCCTCCGACCCCCATGGGGTTCTGCCGACTCTGGTTGATCCCGGCGATGAAGCCATCGAGGGACATCGAGACGTTGTAGAGAAGTCGAGTCATCCGAACCGCGTCAGTACTCACTGGGACTCCTTTCGTAGGCTTCACCTACCAGGTCATCTGCGTCGCCGGGCGCGATCCTAGCACCCGGCCGGAGCAAGGCCAGGCTGTCCAGATAGAGATAGCACCGCGACTCGCCTGACTCGATCCCACCGGACCCCGACCCGAGGCCTGTATTTCGTCGCAGCGTACGAAATCGAATTCAGGGGTTCGGGATCATCTCGTCGCGAAGATCTTGTTCTGGAGGTGGCTCTACCGCCGCAAGCAAGTGATCCGGACCTGGATTCTGCGGTTTCCGGGACGGACACCGGCCGCGTCTCCACCTCGGCCAAGCTTCTGAGCCAACTCGGCGCGGGCGCCGATCAAGGCCCCTCCCCAGACGATGTGAATTGCAAACGCGTTTTCGCGGTGACCCGCAGGCGCCTGACTCGATGAACCCGATGCTCTCCCCCACCCCAGGGTGTCCCACACAGCCGCCTGCTGTAGCCTTGCCCCGGTGAAGGCCTGGGTGGTCCACGAGCTCGGTGGACCGGAGAGTCTGCGTTTTGAGGACGTCGACCCCGGCGAGCCGGCCGACGGCCTCGTCCGAATCAAAGTCCGGGCAGCGTCGATCAACTTCCCCGATGCGCTGATGGTCGCCGGCCTCTACCAGACTAAACCCGACCTCCCCTTCGTGCCCGGCTTCGAGGTGAGTGGCGTGGTCACCCACGCGCCGCCGTCGTCGGGCTTCGGGCCGGGCGACCACGTGATGGCCCTGCTCGACAACGCGGGACTCACCCGCGGCGGCTATGGAGAGATCGCCGACGCGCCGGTCGCCTCGGTGATCAGGATGACTGGAGAGATGCCCTTCGACGAGGCGGCGGTGTTCACGGTCATCTACCAGACCGGCTGGTTCGGACTGCACCGCAGGGCCAACCTGCGGCCCGGCGAGACGCTCCTCGTCCACGCCGGGGCCGGCGGTGTGGGCACCGCCGCGATCCAGCTCGGCAAGGCCGCCGGCGCAACAGTCATCGCAACGGCGGGATCGGATCAAAAAGTCGAGCTGTGCCGCAGGATGGGTGCCGATCTTGCGCTCAACTACAAGACGCAGGACTTCGTCGAAGAGGTCAAGCGAGCCACTGCGGGGCGCGGCGCTGACGTCGTGTACGACCCGGTCGGCGGCGACATCTACGACCGATCCACGAAATGCATCGCCTTCGAAGGCCGCATAGTCCTCGTCGGATTCACGTCGGGACGCATCCCGCAAGCGGCGGGCAACCACGTGCTGATCAAGAACTACTCTCTGGTCGGCCTCCACTGGGGCCTCTACCTCAAGCGCGCCCCCGAGCTAGTGCCGGTCGCCGAAAAAGCGCTGCTCGAGCTGTACCAGCAGGGCAAGATCAGGCCTCACATCTCAGCCAGGCTTCCCCTTTCTGACGCCCCGCGCGCGATTGCCATGGTGGCCGAGGGCAAGAGCACGGGCAAGGTTGTGCTGACAACTTCGAGTTGAGACGGCTGGCCTCAGCGGCCGCGCTCGTCGCCGTCATCATCGGCGCGTGCACCCAGGGCAGCAACCCGCCGCCGCCCGAGGTTCTCGCCAGGGACCAGACGCTGAGCTTTCCCATCGCGCAGGATGTCGCCGACTTCGACCCGGCCCTGATCTCGGCCGCGTCCGACGTCGACGTCCTGCGCAACGTCTTTTCGGGCCTGTACCGGTACGACCAGCAGCTGCACGAGGTACCGGACCTCGCCACCGGCCCGCCCGCGATCTCGCCCGACGGCCTCAATTACACGTTTCACGTGCGTCAGAACGCGCGATTCTCCAACGGAGACCCGATCACGGCGGACGATTTCATCTACAGCTGGAACCGCGCGGCGGCCAGGCAGGGCGATTACGCGGGGCTCTTCAACGTGGTTGCCGGATACCAGGATGTGGTCAGCGGCGGCGCTTCCGGAATGAGCGGGCTGTCCAAGGTCGACGACTACACGCTGGCGGTGACCCTGGTCAAACCGGCCGGCTACTTTCTGGCCGAGGTCGCGTTGTGGCCGTTGTGGGTCGTCGACCAGAAGGTCATCTCCGCGGCAGGCGAGGACGCATGGTTCACGAAACCCGAGACGCTGATCGGCAGCGGTCCGTTCAAGATGACCGCGCGCACGGCTGGCCAGTCGATGGACTTCGCGCCGGTCAGCGGCTGGTATGGCGGCCCAACCGGAGCGCTGACACGCGTGCATGTCGAGGTCGTCGCCGACAACACGGCGCAGGTGACGCAATACGAGTCGGGCGTGTTCAGCCTCATCGGATACGGCCGCCAGAG
>JBOHUP010000315.1:0-8572 GCA_050734615.1 Candidatus Dormibacteraceae bacterium
GTACCGCTTGCTGAAACTTGAGGCCGATAAGGCCCAGCTCGCGGCAGCGATGAACCTCTTCGACGCACCAGCTCACATCCTGGTGGGGATCAACCGACCCGAATCCGAAAAATACATCTGGATGCTCACGCACTGCGCCCGCGATCGAGTCATTTGGAATTGCGGGTAATCCGGTGTTCGTGCGGGCATCCTTACCGAGGAGGACGGCCATCATGCGCTGGTCGCGATACATCGCCGCGGTGGCCTCGATGGAGATCGCGTCGGGGGCAGAGGCCTTGAAGTGATGTTTTGCCCACTCGAGATACGCGCCACCGGAGCGGATGGCCTCCTCATGGTTTGGATGCACATGAACGTCGATGGCCCGGATGCCGATCGGTATTTTCATCCGGTCGCGAGCTTTCGGAGTTTGAACTTTTCGACCTTGCCGGCACTGTTGAGTGGGAACTCGTCAATTTCTCGAAAGTGGCGGGGCACCTTGTAGCTCGAAAGCCGCTCGGAGCAGAACTCCGCGATCTCCTGTGCATCGAGGGTCATCAGCGGTTTGAGGCGCACGAAGGCGTATGGAATCTCTCCCAACCGTTGGTCAGGGATGCCCACGACCTGGGCCGCGATCACTGCCGGATGCTCCGCGATCACACGCTCGACCTCGGCCGGGTAGACGTTGAAGCCCCCTACATTCACGACGTCCCGGGCTCGGCCACGGAAGAGCAACCGGCCCGAGTCGTCGATGCCAAAGAGGTCGCCCGTGGCGAACCAGCCCTCGGCGTCGCTGGCCGGCGCAGCGTCACCGAGATACTTGTCGCAGACCGGCGCCCCGCGAATCTCCAGTTGACCGTCCCTCAGCCTTGTCTCCAGCCAGGGCATCGGCCGGCCCACCGTGAGGGCATGGGCCTCGATCGGATCTCCGATCTCGGTGCGACTGATGCTTCCGCATGCCTCTGACATCCCGTACCCGTTGAGCAGAGCGTCAAGGCCCAGCCTTTCCATCTCCGATCGCACGGCTTCAGGCGTGGACGCAGCACCACCCGCCAGTCCGAACCTCAGGCTCGTTATGTCGCGAGAGCTCAGATCAGGGTGCTCAGCCAGCATGTGGAAATGGGTGGGCGTGCCCGCCATGGCGACCGGCTTGTGCCGCTCGATCAACTCCAGGGCACTCCCGGGCTCGAAGCGCTCCATGGTCAGCACTGTCACGCGACTGATCGCAGGCATCAGGCAGCCGAGGACGAGACCCATGATGTGGCTCATCGGGTTGGGGACGAAGATCACGTCCCCTGGTTTCAGCCGCCATGACTCGGCGTGGCCCCGGGCGACCGTCAGCAGGCCGGCGCCGGTCAGCAAAGCGCCCTTCGGCCTGCCTGTCGTCCCGGCTGTGTACTGAACGACTCGGACGTCATCCGAATCGATCCTGCCCGCGTAGAAGTTGGCCCTGACGTAGTCCAGCTCGTCCGGTTTGCCCCGAGGGTTGAGCAGAAGAGTGGTTGCGCCACCGGCCATGGCGCTCCAAAACGCAGTGAGCCACCTTCGACCACTGGGCAGAGCGATTGATTGTCGGCCGGCGGCTGGAGACAGGCCCGCGAGAAGCTGCCGGTACGACATCGAGCCGTCATCGGCGATGACTGCCGCGACGGAGGGATACTCGGCGGCGGCTGCTTCCAGGACGTCGATCACAGTTCGGCTAAGAGCGCACCCGAGCGGATGAGCTCGGCCACCGCCATGATGTCCCTTTGCAGCGGTCGGTCCCGCTGGATGAATTCCGACACGGTTCGGATGCGCCGGTGGATGATGGCGGTACCCGCGCCGAGGCGGTGAGAGCCACGCAGGTCTGCCGCCTGGGCGGCGCCCAAAAGATGGATCGCGCAGCAACGCTGGGCGAGCTCAACCACGTCGCGGGCCGCGCGCGCCGCAGCCGCGCCCATCGACACCTTGTCCTGGTTGTGGGCTTCCGTCGACCTGCTGAATGCGCTCATCGGCATGCATCTGGCGAGAGCCTCGGCGGCGAGCGATGAAAGCGCAATTTGTGGGCTCTTGAACCCGTGCTGCGTCCCGTAACCAGGGTCACTCGGGGCGATATACGGCGAGAGGTTGGGGGGCAACCCAGCCGAATATTTCTCGTCTACGAGCAGCTCGAACTGGCGATCGACAAGGTCGGCGACACTCGCCACCGCCATCTTCAACGAGTCCATTGCCAGAGCAACGTGGAAGCCGGAGAAATTTCCACCGCTGTGGACACGTCCCTCGGCGGGGTCGTAGAGAGGATTGTCGTTCGCCGAGTTCAGCTCGCGCTCGATCCATTCACGTGCCCACGCGATCGTGTCCCGGAGGGCGCCGTTGCACTGGGGCGCGCAGCGTAGCGAATAGTTGTCCTGAACCCGCCTGCCCGAGGTGACCGCGGTGTCGTAGGCGGTGACGAGCGAGCTGCCGCGGAGCAAACCCAAGATTCGCTCCGCTGAACGCGCCTGCCCGGGGTGGGGCTTCACCGAATGGATGAATGGGTCGAAGGGACCGTCGATCCCCATCAAACCCTCACAGGTCATAGCCGTGCAGGCATCGACGACGTCCGCGAGCCTAGCAGCGTCGCGGACAGTCAAGGCCGCGATACCCGTCATGAAGCAGGTCCCGTTAAGGATCGCGAGGCCTTCTTTGGCATGCAACCGAGCCGGTTCCCGACCGGCCTCAGCCCAAACCGCAGCTGCGGGCATTCGCTCGCCGCGACGGCTCACCTCGCGCTCGCCCATCAGCACCGCACCGATGTAGGAGCTCGGAACGAGATCGCCGCTGGCGCCGATCGAGCCCTGTTCAGGGATCACCGGCGCGAAGCCCAGGTTGAGCATCTCCAGCATCATCTCGGGGATCAGGGGCCGGACGGCGGAGTTGCCGCGCGCCAGGCAGTTGGCACGGGCCACGACCACCGCTCGCGCCTGATCCTCTGGGAGATCCGGGCCGGTGCCACAGCCGTTGAGCCGGATCAGCGATTCCTGAAGCTCGCTAGCCTCCGACAAGGCGACCTTCCTTCCAACGGAGTCGCCGACGCCGGTCGTGACGCCGTATACCGTCGTGCCCACCTCGACCATGCGCTGGTTCAGGTCGTACGTGGCCTGTACCTGCTCGGCCACGTCGGCCCCGAGCCGAATCAGCGCACCGCCACGCGCCACCGCTTCGACGTCTTCGATCGTCAGCGACCGCCCGTCGACGTGGACTACCTGCTCGATCGGCATGAGCGTTGTATAAAGTATTCCTGATGGGTGGTCGAACGCCGATCCGCGTGGTCCCCCATTTCATGCGACTTCACGAGTGGGTCGCCCTCGAGGAAGACATGTACCAGGCGGAGGGCCTTGAACCTGAGCTCCTCAGCGACCTGATGCATGAGGTTTCCAGCCACGGCCGAGACGCCTACTTCGAACGGCCCCAGGACCGGCCGTTCCTGGCGGGTGGCATGGAAGTTGCCAACTCGGCTTGCGAATGGGGCTCGGTCTGCAATGCGGGCGCGGGCATGGGCAAGTTCGTCTCCGACCTGTACGGCGTGGCGCGCTTCGCGATTTTCGCGCGGCCCGAATCCAGGATCACACGTCTCAGTGAGTTGGCCGGTATCCCGGTCGGCGTCGGCTTGATGGCCGGTTCCCACTTCACGACGCTTCGCACCCTGGAGCACGTCCTCCCACGCGAGCAGGTGAAGATCGAGAACATCGGCGGGCCTGGCCGGCGCCTGCTCGCATTGCTCGAAGGCGAGGTGGACGTGGCCAACCTTCTCGACCCCGAGATCACGCTCGCGGAACAAAAGGGCTTGACCAAGCTCGCCCAGGGCGAGTTCCGCACGCTTTTCTGGATTTCACCCGGGATACCAGCCGCCGCGCTGGGGGCCTACTTCCGCTCACTGCGGCGGGCCGACACCGCCCTACTAGCCGATCCCGCACCATACATGCGGCTGTGGAAGAACAACTTGCCGCCTGGTCTGGCCGGCGAGTACGACTGGTCGAAGTTCGGTCTGGGTGAGATGCTTGTTTTCGAGCCGTATCCGGAGCAGGTGTTCGATGAAGCAATCGAATTTGCCCGGCGTTGGGGATTGGACCAAGACGTTCGTGTTGACAGCTACGCGGCGCTGGCCGCTACAGCATCCCTCTGACGTCCACAACTGTCCTTTAGTTTCCGGCCCGACGAGCGAGGCCCGAAAGCGCTATGGCACAAGGTCGCTCATGGGCTCGACTCTTCGTCGCACTGGACCTATGTGGACCCAGTAACCGACCGGGAACAGCTTCAAGTCGAAGCGGTCTCCGATGAGTCCCCACAGTCCGCGCGGTATGTACATCGCCATGGTCACCGCTATGCCCCCAAGAATGATCAGATACCAGGCGCCGCGATCCGCGAGTGACTGCTGCAGAGCGAAGAAGATCAGCGTGCCGATGATGGGACCCTCCATCGAGCCGACGCCGCCGATCAGCACCGCGAAAATCATGTACGCGGACCACTGAACGTTGAATATCGAGGCGGGCTGAACGCGGAGTTGGCTGATGATCAAAAGCGAGCCCACAGCACCAGCGCCGGCGGCCGCCACCAGGTAGACGATCCGCTTCGCCTGGCCGGTGCGCACACCGACGCTTCGCGCGCCGACCTCGTTGTCACGAATCGCCGTCATGTCCAGGCCGAGACGGCTCCTAAGCAGCAGATATGTACCGAGGACTGCGCAAACGACCACGGCGAGTGCCGACCAGTATGTGAGGGCCTGGCGGAGGACGGGGTCTATGCCGGTCATCCCCGACAGGTTCGTGCCGGTCCCCCCACCCAGGGATGGGAAGTGAAGGACGACAAGTCGGAAGGCTTCCGCCACGACCCAGGTGGCGATGGCGAAATATTCATTGCGCAGGCGCAACACGAGAACCGAGGCCGGCAGCGCCACCAATGCCGCACCGAGCGCCGCCAGCGGGATCCCAAAATAGGGGTTCAAGCCGTTTTCGCTGAGCACCAGCACGATGTACGCTCCGACGCCGATATACGCCTGCTGGCCCACAGAGATAAGCCCGGCGTAACCGGCAAGCAGGTTCCACATCGTGGCGAGGCCAAGAAGGATGAAGACGTTGACCAGCAGGTCGGTGACGTCGGTGTGGACGACGTAGGGCAGCGAGGCCAGCACCGCCACTGCGACCGCGCCCAACACGGCGCTCCAAACCGCGGACCGGCGCGACCGCGTGACACGCGCTGTCGGGAGGGCCACCGCCGCGAGGCTCACGAGATGCGCGCGGGGATCAGCCCGCTGGGACGGACAGCCAGCACGACAAGAAAGACGACATGCCCCGCCAACACGCCCAAGCCCGGGTCGACCTCGGCGGCAAGGACTTGGGCCAGGCCGAGGATGATCCCTCCGGCCAAGGTGCCCCACAGAGATCCGAGGCCGCCGATGACCACGGCTTCAAAGGCGAAGATCAGCCGCTGCGGGCCGGCGGCGGGGTCAAACGACGAGTACATGCCGAACGCAATGCCGGCCAGCGCGACGGTGGCGAAGGCGATGGCCGCTGCGATTCCGTAGACATGCCTGACGTTCACGCCGACGATGCTCGCCGCCTCCTGGTCGTCCGAAGCCGCACGCACTTGCCGTCCCAACGCCGTGTGCGAAAGAAAGAGTTGCAGCGCAACGACGACAACCACTGAGGTGGCAAAGACGATGGCCGATACAAGTCCAATCGACAGCTGGCCGTTGAGGTGCAGAGAGGCCGATGCCAGCGACCCTGAAGGAAGCGATTGGCTGTTCGCCGAAAGCGCGGTCAGCAGGGCGTTCTGGATGACGATTGACAGCCCGAACGTCACCAGCAGGGTCGTCAACGGGCTGATGTCTAGGCTGCGCTGGATGATGAATCGCTGCACGAGGTACCCGACCACGGCGAACAGTGGCGCCACAACAAGGGCGGACCACAGCGCTGGAATCTGCAAGCCGGTGATGATTGCGATTGCTAGATAGGCTGCAAGCACCGCGAAGTCGCCGTGCGCGAGGTTGACGACACGCATGACCCCGAACATCAGCGCGAGTCCGCTTGCGAACAGCGCATAGAGGCCGCCGAGAAGGATTCCCTGGACTACCGCGTTGACCCAGACCACGGGGCTAGTCGGACCCTTTCGAGCGGTTGCCGGCGAGGCCGAAGTAAGCAGCCTCCACCTCGGCGGGCGCCAGATCAAGCGGCCGGCCGCTCAGTGTGATCCTGCCCTCGAGAAGGCAGTGCACCCAACGAGACACGCGGAGGGCCTGGCTCACGTCCTGCTCGACCAGCAAGATGGTCATGCCGGCGGCGAGGAGCTCGGGAAGGAGGTCGTACAAGCGGTGCACGATCACCGGGGCGAGGCCGAGTGACAGCTCGTCGAGGAGCAGGATCCGTGGGTTGGCCATCAGCGCGCGTCCGACCGCGACTGCCTGCTGCTCGCCTCCGGACAGGTACAGGGTGGGCCGGGCGCGACGCTCGCGCATCCATGGGAAGAGGTCGAAGACCTTGTTGAGGTTCCAGCTGCCAGGCCGGGCGCTGGTGGCGCCGACCTTGAGATTTTCCTCGAGCGTCAGGGACGGGAAGAGCCGTCTTCCCTCCGGCACCAGAACGATGCCCGCCGCGACCCGGCGGTGAGCAGGTAGGTGAGTGATGTCCGCTCCGTCCAGGCGGATGGTGCCCGCCACCGGGGTGTGCAGGCCGGCGATGGTGCGCATCAAAGTCGACTTTCCGGCGCCGTTGGCGCCGATCATGGCCACCACCTCGCCCTCATGGAGGCTAAAGCCGATCGCGCTCAGCGCTTCCAACTGGCCGTAGCGGACGGACAGCCCTTCCAGCTCGAGGATCGGTCCGGCCGCGGCGGTGCTCAGGTCGCCGCGGCCTCGCCGTAGCTCGTGCCGAGGAACACTTCTTTGACCGCCGTGCTCGCAATGACGGTGTGAGGGTCACCGTCGGCGATGAAACGGCCGCCGGCAAGACAGATCAGACGGTCGACAAAACCAACGAGCGCCCGCACGACGTGCTCGACCCAGATCACAGCGACTCCTCGTGCCCGGACCCGTGAAACGATCTCGACGAGTCCCGCCACCTCGGGCTCGGTGAGTCCGGCGGCGACCTCATCGAGCAGCAGCAGACGAGGTTCGACCCCGAGAGCACGCGCCAGCTCGAGGCGCTTCCGCTGCACCAGGCCAAGCCGCGACGCCGAATGATTCGCCTGGTCCCACAGGTCGGCTTCGACCAGGACACGCTTAGCCAGCTCGTGGGCGCTGCTGCCGCGAAGACCGGCTCCGCGATGGGCGGCCACCAGCACGTTCTCAAACACGGTCATGTGCTCGAAGGAGCGTGGCACCTGGTATGTGCGGGCGATGCCCAGCCGGCATCGAGCCGCAGCGTCGAGTCGCGTGACCGACCGGTCTTGAAACCGAATATCACCCGCGTTCGGCGTGAGGTCACCCGCGATGAGCGAGAAGAGGCTGCTCTTGCCGGCGCCATTCGGCCCCACCATCCCGACCACATCGCCCGCGCCGATCAAGAGCGACAGCGATTCGGCGACGACGACGCTGCCGAATCGCTTCGAGACCCCATCCAGGTGCAACAGCGGGCCGCCGGTCACGCGTTGGTGGGTACGAGTTCCCCGTTGAGCGGCACATCCTTGTTCAGCGAGTTGTCCACCACCACCATGGTGTAGGGGTACTTGGTGCCCCTCACCCACTGGACTCCGACCGGCTGCTGGATGGCGACGCCTGGCACGGGACCTTTTGTCCAATCCAACGGCCCGCTGATGCCGGTATAGCTCAGCGTCTTCAGCTGAGCCGCCACGTTGGCCTTGTTGTGGGGGTCATCGACCGCGGTCAGCGCCTTGTGTGCGATCTCAAACAGCGAGTGCACCGACCCCAGTGATGAGAGCCACTGCTGGCCCGTCGCTGCCTCGAACCCGTCGGCCAGCTGCTTTGCGGTCATTCCGTTCAGTGAGGAGGTGTACGGGTGGTATGGCGACCACCAGCAGTCGGTGGCGATGTTGACGACCAGGTCGCCGAGCGCGACCGTGTCGGCGGGAAAGAGAAGCACCTTGGCCACCGTCGCGAGCTTGGGCTTGAACCCTTGCTGCGCCGCCTGCTTCCAGAAGGTGTTGAAGTCCGGTGGCAGGGGGCAGTTCGAGAACAGCTCGGCGCCGGCGCTTTTGAACTTGGAGATCATCGACGTATAGTCGGTCGTCAGGTCGGCGTAGCTGCCGCCGTCGAGGTTCTTGTAGCCGGCCTTCACGATCGCTGGCTCGAACCCGTTTCGGAAGGCGTTGCCGTCGTCGTCGTTCGGAAACATCTCGGCGACGATCTTGTTCGTGTTCATCTTGGCCCACATCGGGAAGAAGCAGCCACCGAACTCGTTGAGGCCGAAAAAGAACATCGTCGTGTAGTTGAAGGCGCTTCCGGGTTTGGCCCCCCGCCCGAAGTACCACGACTCCCATGGCACGATGGTCGCGACGCAGGGCATGTTGTTCGCCTCGCATGTCGTGGCCACCGGATTGGTCACCTCAGGTGTCGAAGCGCAAAGGACGATGTCCACTCCCGCCGTGATCAGCTCCTGGGCGACCTGCGTCGCCAGGTTGGGGT
>JBOHUP010000316.1:0-10110 GCA_050734615.1 Candidatus Dormibacteraceae bacterium
GGTTACAGCGAGGCGCCGATCGTCTACGACGTCGACATCAACGTCCTGCCAGGGCAGGTCGTCTCGGTGGTGGGACCGAACGGTGCGGGCAAGAGCACCCTGCTCAAGGCTATCCTCGGTATCGCGCGGCTGCTCGGAGGACGTGTCGAGCTCAACGGAAAGGATGTCACGGGGCTGCCTTTGTCGCAGCTCGCCAGGGCGGGCATCGGCTACGTGCCGCAGGTCGAGGACGTGTTCGAGGGGCTGCGTGTCCGAGAAAACCTCGACATGGGCGGCTACCTGTTCAGCCCGCGGGAGCGGGCGGTGCGAGCGGACAAGGCGCTGGAGCTCTTCCCATCGCTGCGCACCAAGCTCAACCGGTTCGTGGAAACGCTGAGCGGTGGCGAGAGGAAGATGACCGCCATCGCGCGCGTGCTCATGCTCGATCCGGCGGTCTTGCTGCTTGACGAGCCGACGGCCGGTCTGTCGCCGGAGCTGTCTCGAACGGTGCTCGAGCAGCAGATCCGCGCGCTGGGCGATCACGGCAAGGCTGTTCTGCTGGTGGAGCAGAAGGCGGTCGCGGCGCTGGGCGTGTCCGACTGGGCTTACATGATGGTGCGCGGTCGCATCGTGATGTCCGCCAGCGGCGCCGAGGTGCTGGCCAAGCCCGACATGAGGGAGATCTTTCTCGGCGCGAAGGGACCCGAAACGCCAGATCGAGAAGACCAGAGATAGCTACGCGCGGCGGGCGGTCGCGGGCAGCTTCAAGACGTGCTGGGCGTTGCGATACAGGATCTTCTGCCTCTGGTCCTCGTCCATGGGCATCGTTGAGATGTTGCGCAGCTCATCCAGCGGCCAGCGCTCGCCGTCGTCCGGGCCGAACGGGAAGTCGGTGCCGAACATGATGTGGTCGGCGCCGAAGAAGTTGAGCGCCATCCGCAGCGCCTCAGGCGAACCGTTGCTGATGGCATCGTTGTAAAACCGTCGGAAGTGGTCGAGCGGCGCTCCCGTCAGCTTGGGCCCGCTCTCGCCGAGGCCGAGCTTGGAATACTCCTCCGTCGTGGTCTCGGCGAACGCGGCGATGCGGGAGGCGAAGTACGGGATCATCGCCCCCATGTGGTGGGTGACGACCTTGATGTCGGGGTAGCGCTCGAACAGCCCGCCAAACACGAGCCTCGCCATGGCCAGCGACGTGTCGAACGGCCACGCGAGGGTGCGGTCGAGGACGTCCTTCCTTATCCACGGGTAATAGTTGGCGTGCTGCGGGTGGATCCAGATCGGAAAGTCCAGGGCGGCGCAGCGCTCGTAAAGCGGCCACATCGACGAATCGTCGAGCGGCTTGCCCTCGATATTGGAGAAGATGAGCACGCCTTTCAATCCAAGCTCTCCAGAGAGGCGCTCGAACTCGTCCATCATCACGGCGTCCACCACGGGCATCACCCCGATGCCCACGAAGCGGTCCGGGCGGCGTGACGCGAACTCCGCGATCGATTCGTTGGCGACGCGGGTCAGGCGGTGGATGTCGGGCCGCGGCAGACCGAGCCACACGGGCGGTCGTGCGAGCACGAGCACCTGGACGTCGAACCCGTTTTCGTCCATGTAGGCGAGCCGCCGCTCGTGCTCGAAGTTGTGTTTGCTCTGCGCCCGCAGCGCGGCGAGCTCGGCGCTTGGCTTCACCTCGGCGAGCGCCTCGATCAGGCGCATGGGGAAGACATGCGCGTAGGCGTCGATGACCATGCCCGTTTGATAATACCTGCGGTGGTGGTGACGACAAACGACGCCTATGTCGGCCGCTCCATGCGCCGGCGCGAAGACCCGCCGCTGCTCCAGGGTCGCGGCAGCTTTGCGGCCGACCATCATCCGACAGGCACGCTCCATCTCGCCATCCGCCGCGCCGGAGTGCCACGGGCGGACGGGCTCAAGGTCGACCTGTCCGTGGCCTCACGGATGCCCGGCGTCGCCGGGGCATGGACTTTTGGCCAGCTCGGCCTCGCGGACGACTACATGCCCGATCCCAGTCCCCAGCAGCCGCTCGCCGTCAGGCGCCCGGTGCTGACCAGGGAAGAGGTCCGGTTCGAAGGCGACGCCGTCGCGGTGGTCGCCGCCGCGACGGAATACCAGGCGCATGACGCCATGGATGCGATCGAGGTCGAGTTCAACCAGCTCTCGTCCGCCCCGCTCCCGCTGCCGCGGCAGGGTCTTCGGAAGGGCGAGGCGAGAACTATCGACCAGGCCCCGGTCCGAGTGCGCGAGAAGCTGACGATGGCGCGGATCTGCGGCGCGGCGATGGAGCCCAGGGCCGCGTTCGCAGAGTGGAACGACCAGGACCAGACGCTCTACGTCCGGGCCAGCGTCGGTGGGGTCCACGTCCTGCGCGATACGCTGTGCCGCTGCCTCGGTCTCGACCGTGCCCATGTCGTCGCGCTTTCCGAAGACGTCGGCGGGAGCTTCGGCGCCAAGAACCACCCCTATCCCGAGTACGTCATGGTTGCGGCGATCAGCCGCCTGCTGAAGAAACCAGTGCGCTGGGTGGCCTCGCGCTCGGAGGACGGCCACACGACCGGCCAGGCGCATTCGGCAGACCTGGACTTCGAGATCGCCTCCGACGCCCAGGGCCACCTGGCGGGCCTGCGGGGCCGCGTTGGGTGGACGGTGGGCGCCTACCTCGGGCGCGGCGCCTTCCAGGCGGACAGCATCGGCTCGCATGCGATGTCGGCCTACCGCATGCCGGCGTTCGAGGTGGAGGTCGCGCCACGATTCTCGGACACCCCACCCGCGGCGTTCATCCGCGGCGGAGGTCGGCCCGTCGGCAACTTCGCGGTGGAGCGAATGATGGACCGCCTCGCCCGCCACCTCGGCGTCGATCCCATCGAGCTGCGGCGCCGCAACCTCGTCGCGCCCACCGACATGCCCTATGACACCGGCCTCAACGGTATCGTCTATGACGGCGGGGATTTCAGACGACTCCTGGACTTGGCGGTCGAGCGCGCCGGGGCCACCTCGGTCAGGACACGCCAGCGCGCACGCGAGGCCGTGGGCATCGGAGTCGCCATGTGCGTCGAATCGACCGGCATCGGCATGCCCGAGCCGTCGCGGGTCGCCGTGCGCGCCGACGGCACGGTCGTGGCGTTCGTCGGCAGCACGCCGCAGGGCCAGGGCCACCAGACATTCGTGGCGCAGGTCGTCGCCGACCGGCTGGGCTGGCCTGTCGAAAAGGTAGAGGTCCACGCGGGGGACAGCCGCGACGTCGCCTTCTCATTCGTCACGGCAGGCAGCCGGAGCGCGCTCGAGGTCGGAAACTCCGCAGCGATGTCGGCCGCCGCGGCGAGGCGCATGCTCATGGACCGCGCCGCGGAGAAGCTCGAGGCGGCGCCGGAGGACCTTGTGCTCAGCGTCGACGGCGTTGGCGTGCGGGGCGTGCCGGAAAGGTGCGTCGCGCTGCGCGACCTCGTCGGCGAAGGGCTCGAGGCAGCTGAGGTGTGGGACTCCAAGGGCAAATGCGCATGGGCGTCGAGCTGTCATGTCGCGGTGGTGCGCGTCGATGCCGAGACCGGCGGCGTGGACATGGAGCGCTACGTGATCGCTCACGATTCGGGGCGTCCGATCAACCCGTTGACGCTCGAAGGCCAGCTTCAAGGCGGCTACGCGCACGGTCTGGGCTACGCGTTGTTCGAGGAGGCCCTGGACTCGCCGGACGGCAACTTCCAGTCATCGTCCTTCCTCGATTACGCGATCGTCAGCGCGCCCGAGCTGGGTGTCGAGCCGGAGCTCATACACACCGAGACCGTGAGCAGCCACAATCCGGAGGGTTTCCGCGGCGCAGGCGAGGCGGGGACGATCGCGGTGCCGGCGGCGATCGCAAACGCCATCGAGGATGCGCTTTATGCGATGGGCTACGAGGTCTGCGTCGACTCCGTGCCGGTCACGCCGTTGAAGCTGTGGAACCTGATGCGTGGAGTCTCTCGACCAGCGCCTTCTTAGAGACCTTGCCAAACGTCGACAGCGGGAAGTCGTCCATCAGCTCGAGCCGCTCCGGCAGCTTGAACTTCGCGATCCCCATCTCCGTGAGATAGGAGGCCAGTTCCTCAAAGGTCAGCGTCATGCCCTCGTGGGGAATGACGCACGCGCACATTCGCTCCCCCAGCACCGGGTCGGGAATCGGGACGCACGCGACGTTGCGCACGGCGGGATGCGTGAGGATGAGGTTTTCGACCTCCTCGGCGCTGATCTTCTCGCCGCCCCGGTTGACGAGGTCCTTGATGCGACCCTCGACCAGGTATGAGCCGGAGGGATGCCGCCGCATCAGGTCGCCCGAGCGATAAAACCCGTCCGGCGTGAACTGCCGAGTGTTGTACTCGGGCGCACGGTAGTAGCCCCTGAGCGTGTAGGGACCGCGAACCGTGAGCTCGCCGACCTCGCCATCAGCCACCTCGCGGCCGTCCTCGTCGGTGAGCAGGACCTCGTCGTCGCGGCTTACCGGACGGCCGACCGTCTCCATGCGCACCTCTTCCGGATCGTCTCGCCTGACGAAGAAAAGCGTTCCCTCGCTCATGCCGAAGTTCTCCTGCACGAACGCGTTGGGGAACGTCTCCGCCATTCGCTTGCGCACCTCGGGCTGCAATCGCTGTCCGCCTGACTGCAGGAGGCGCACCGACCGCAGGTCGTGCTTGCCCGCAGCGGGGTCGGACATCCAGCGGATGTAAAGGGCGGGCACGCCGGCCACGTGCGTCACCCGGTGCCGCTCGATCAGCGCGAACACGTCCGCCGCCTTGGTGCTGGTGCCGATCACAACTCTGGCGCCGTGCATCAGGAATCCCTGCACGCCGGGGCAGGCCAGCGGCATGTTGTGCGCCAGCGGGAGAACCGAGAGCTGGCAGCTCTCGTGAGTGATGTCCTGGACAGCGGCGGCGGCGCGCGAGTTGTACGCATAGTCGTTGTGCGTTCGAGGAATCAGCTTGGGAATCCCGGTCGTCCCACCGGAGAGAAGCAGGGCGCAGGGGTCGGTCGGATCGATGTTCTGGGCCGGCGCCTGCCGTCCGGACATCTGCCTCAGCTCGTTCAACATCACGACGTGCTTGAGGCACGAGTTGGCGGAGAGCACCCGTTCCGCCAGCTCCGGATCCGTCCCGAAATAGGCCACCGCGTCAGCGAGCCTGACGAAGTGGTCGATCTCCAGCCGCCGGTGCGGCGCCAGCGCGAGGATCGGCACCACGCCCAGCTTCTGGAGCGCGAAATAGAGGTAGAGGAACTCCGGCCCGTTCGGGAGGTGCAGGACGACACGGTCGAGCGGCCGCAGCCCCCGCTCGTAAAGAGCCCCGGCCAGCGATGAGGCACGTTCGCCCAGCGCTTCGTACGTGACAGCCTGGTCGTCCGACAGCAGCGCCACACGATCACCGTGCTTCTCGAAGAGGTCGCTGAACACCTGGTCGAGGGTGCGGTCCAGCCAGTAGCCGCGCCTGCGGTAGCGGGCCGCGAACTCGGGCGGGTAAGGCACGACGCCGTCCAGGGCCATGGAGCTAGGTCGTCGCCGAATAACCGCCGTCGATCACGACGACCTCGCCGTTGACCATCGGGTTGCTCGTGATCAGGTTGACGATCGTGATCGCGACCTCCTCGGGGGTGACGCATCGCTTGAGCGGCGTCTGGCTCGCGCGCCGTTCCATCAACCGCTGATAGTTGTCACCCAACGCGTGCTCCATCCACTCGCCCACCATCCATCCCGGCGCGACGGCGTTGACGCGGATCCGGGGGCCGAGGGCGCCGGCCAGCGTGCGGGTGAGGTTGGCCACGGCGGCCTTGCTCGCGGCATACGGAAACGGCTGAGGTCCCGGCCGCAGGCCGGCAATGCTGGAGAGGTTGACGATCGCGGCGGAATCCGAGTCGTTCAGCAAAGGGACGCACGCGCGCGCGACCTGGAACATGCCGCGCAAGTTGACCGCGAAGATGCGATCCCAGTCGGACATGTCGAGGTTCGCGAGGTCTGCCGGCGGCGTCGGGATCGTGGTGCCGGCGTTGTTGACCAGCGCATCGAGGCGTCCGAATTTCCTCTTGACGTCGGCGACCATCGCGATCACCTCCGTTTCGTCGGCGACGTCCGCCTGCGCGAGCAGGGAATCGCCGCCCAGCGCTCGGATTTCACTCACCACCCCCTGCGCCGCATCCTTGCTGTGGCTGTAGTTCACGACCACTTCGTAGCCGTGGCGCGCCAGCTCGAGCGCAGTGCTGTGGCCGATCCCGCGGGCAGCGCCGGTCACCAGGGCCACGCGCCGCTCGGCGGTCATCGCGCGGCCCGGGGCGACTCGGCCTTCGACTCACGCGTCAACGACAGCACCCGCTCCGCGTTACCGTGGAAAACCGCGTCCATGACCTCGGCGGGGTAACCCAGGTCCTCCCACTCGCTCATGATCCGTTCGTACGGGAGGCTCGGGTAATCGCTGCCGAACATCACCTGGTCGCGCAGCCGCCCTCGTATGTCTTTCTTGAGGCTGTCGGGGAAATACTTCGGCGCCCAACCTGACAGCTCCCAGTACACGTTGCCCTTGTGGAGGGCGACCGCGGTCATCTCCTCGACCCAGGGCCATCCTGGGTGCGCGGCGATGATCGTGAGGTTGGGAAACTCGGAGGCCAGCTCGTCGATCGCGAGCGGATGGGCGTGGCGAAGCTTGGCACCAAGGCCGCCGGGAAGTCCCGCGCCCATCCCCGTAGTCCCGACATCGATCATGACCGGCACCTTCATCCCATCGATGAGCTCGAAGAGGGGCCGGAAGCGCTCGTCATCGACCGAATAGCGCCCCATGATCGGATGGAAGTGGAATCCGAGCATGCGCAAGTCCTTGATCGCGTGCCGTGCCTCCTCTAGAGCAGCACCCATCTTGAGCGGGTCGACGGCCGCCCATGCCTGCAGCACCCTGTCCGGGTTCCGGTCGCGCATGGCGGCTACGTAGTCGTTGGTGCAGGGAGGGGCGCCGGTAACCGATTCGATGTCGAAGGCCACCAGCACGGCCTCGACCCCCGCGACACGGAACTCGTCGATGACCTCGTCCTCGGATTTCGCCACCCAATCACGCTTCCAGTACGCGCCCAGCGCTTTGGCAAATGGGCCGTACGAATCGATCCACGCCTGGGTGCCTGGATAGCAGTGGAGATCGACCTTGCGCATCGGGCTCAACAGGTGCTGAGGCGTCAGGACTCCGAGGCAGCCGATTCCGTCGGCGCCTCGCCGGACCACTCCTCCCCGGAGAGGTTGGTGAGCTGGAGCAGGCCCGGACCGTAAAGCGATTCGAGCTCGTTGGGCAGGTCGGCGTACATGCGCTGCACGAAGAGGTCGTGGCGGACGTACGACTTGACCAGGCTCGCCACCAGGGGCATCTCGCCGTACATGACCTCCCATTCGTGACCGTCGCGCGCCAGCGCCCACAGCGCCCATCTCGAGTCGACCACCACCGCAAGGTGGTGCGCCTTGCGTGAGGCGTACAGAGTGCCTTCGGTGCTGGCGTGGCGCATGATCTTGCCGCGCGGCGCCTGGAACCCAAGCCGTCCGAAGTGCACGATCACGAACTGAACCCCCCGCTCCGAAGCCTCGTCGATCGCACCCGCGAGCCCCTTCAAATCTTCACCTCGCCCGCTGATATAGACGCGGGTTCGCGCCGCCGCGATGGAGGTGACCGCAAGCTCGGTGGCGGCGGCCAGGCTCTGCGCGCTGGAAAGGGGAAGGCCCGGCCGCGCCGGCGTTCGCTCGGGCAGGCTCTCGAGGCTGAGGCGGGCCGCTTCGACCTTCGTGCCGAACGCCTTCTCCAGCCCTGCGAGCAGGACAGATGGTGGCACGGCCGCGTAACGGGACGGGCGCTCTGCCGTCAGGACCGCGGCGCCCCGGTCGACCAGGCGGCGCAGAGTCTCGTAAACCTTCGGTTGCGGGACGCCGGTCTCGTTGGCGATGCTGTAGCCGGTCGCGCCGTCGGACATCAGCAGGCCGACATAGGTGCGCGCCTCGTACTGCGAAAAGCCAAGCTGGGTCAGACGTTCCGCGATCGCGGTTGCGGATTCAGGCATCGGTTTTCATGCGACGCACGCCCCCTGAGTCACTACGGTCGTAGTGCGCAACGTTAACACAGCCCCATCGATGCGGGGTTCAGGCGGTGCGGTCGCCCTGGGTCTCGAGACCGGCAAGCAGCTTCTTGAGCAGGCCTGCGAGCAAGCCAACTTCCGCATGGTCGAGCCGGGCGATCAGCTCTCGCTCCGCGCCGGTGTTGGCCTTGACCGCCTGGTCGAGGACCGACAGCCCTTCCGGGGTCAGCTCGACGAGCACGCCGCGCCGGTCGTTGGGGTCTCGAGCCCTCAGGACCAGCCCCCGCTTCTCCAGCCGGTCGAGCCGGTTGGTGATCCCGGCGGAGGACAGCATCAGGCCTTTGAAGAGCCGGGTCGGCGACAGCTGGTGGGGAGGGCCGGCAATGCGCAGGGCGCTGAGGACCCCGACGTCGCCGCGGTTCAGGCCGAACCGCCCGAAGACGTCCTCCTGGTGATGGGCGATGTGGAGGCTGATGCGGGAGATTCGCGCGGTGACCTGGTAGGTGGCCGCGTCGAAGCCGGGCTGAAGCTCAGCCCAGCTTTCCAGCAGGTTGTCCGTCCAGTCCTCCCGGTCGGCCATCGACTGAGTATATGGAATAGGTCCGCCAGTCCTAAGATTCTCGATGCCATGTATCTCAGTAGCGAGCTATATGTCGAAGGCTCGCCTCGCCCGGCCGCCGTCACCGCGCTCGACGAGCTCGACCTCATCTCCTGCGTCATATATGCGCGTGTCGGCAACCGCGCGGACGCCGAGGACCTGACCCAGCAGGTGGCGCTGAAGGCGCTGCCCCGGTTGCGCGCCGAGGCGGCCGCATCCGAGATTCGCGGTTACCTCTTCGCCACCGCCCGCTCGGTCGTCGCCGCCTTCTGGGCGCTCCGCTACCGGGTGCCGGAGTCGGAGCTTGGCCCCGAGGTGGCGGATGACGGGCGCGGCAGAGCGCCGGAAGCCGCGCCGGAGACCGCCGAGTGGCTCGAGCGCACGCTCGCCGGCCTGCCGGCGCACTACCGTCTGGTGCTGGAGCTGCGCTTTCTGCGCGGATCCTCGCTCCGTGAGGCGGCCGGCGAGATGGGCAAGTCGGTCGGTGCGATCAAGCTGATGCAGCTGCGGGCGCTCCGAGCTGCCGCCGCCGCGGGCGCTCAGCCGGTGGCCGCCGACCGGGCGGCTCCAGGAGAGCCACCAAGTCTGGCTACTGGGCGTTCCCGCCGATCACATCGCCGGCGCGCAGTCGTTCCAGGTTCTCCATACGCGCCTGAGCTCGCGAGCCGAGCCTTCTGAGGACGGCGGCCACCACGGCCTCGACGACCGCGGTGGCGCCGACCAGCGAGTCGAACGGGCCAACCGTCGCGACGCTGGTGACCAGCACCTGGCGGGCGAACGCGGACGCGGGCGAGAGCCAGGGGTCTGTGAACAGGATCACGCTGCAGCCGTGCGCCGCCGCCACACGAGCGCTGTCGATCGTGTCGGCCTGATAGCGGCGGTAGTCGAAGATCACGAGCACGTCGGTCTTGCGCAGGTCGATCAGCTGCTGCGCGGGGGCGCTGCGCTCGGCGTCCACCAGGGCGACGCCGGGTCGCAGCAGGTGCAGCTGCCCGGACAGGTAGCGAGCCAGCGGCGCGCTGACTCGGCCGCCCAGCACCAGCACGTTCCGCCGCACGTCCGCAAGGAGCTCGATCGCCTCGTTCAGGTCGCGGGACGAGAGCACCTCGAGGGTTGCCTTCAAGTTGTGAGTGGACATCTCGAGCGCTTCGCTCAACACCGAGTCGCCACTGGCGCGCGGGGGCTCATCCCGGTAGCGCGCGAGTGGCGAGCTGAGCCGGGCCTGGACCTCGTGCAGCAGCACCTCCTGGAACTCGGGATACCCGCGAAACCCCAGCTTGGTGATGAACCGGGTTACCGTCGGCGGGCTTACCCCCGCCCTCTCCGCGAAACGGGCGACGCTCTCCAGGCCGGCGATTGGGTATGAAGCCAGCAGCACCCGGGCCAGCTTGCGCTCGGCTGGGCTGAGGCGCTCGAGGCGCTGCCGCACGAGCTCCCCGACTCGAGCCTGCGTGTCAATTGTTACATTC